>CAKUCE010000018.1 GCA_934643535.1 uncultured Clostridia bacterium
GCGCCCGCGTCCAGCAGCGCCTGACTGCCGATCTGTCCGGCAGCGGCCCTGCTGACCGTCACCTGATCCTCCAGCGAGACCGTTCCTTCCTCCAGCGCTTCAAAGGTCAGCAGCAGCGTCATCAGCTTGGTGACACTGGCCACGGGGCGCTGCTCGTCCGCATTCTTCTCGAAGATCACCGTGCCAGTCTCCGCCTCCACCAGCATGGCGGAAGGCGCGGTGATCTCCACCGGGACCGTTTCTTCCATGGGAGCCGTCCGCACCGCCGCCGTGCCGAGGGGCACAAGGCCCAGCGCCAGCAGCAGCGCACACAGGCGCTTTCCTCGATATCCGATCATATCAAAAAGCTCCTTCCGTTTCTATCCTAAAAACAGGATATCCACGGAAGGAGTAAAATAAACCAGTGTGAAAAATTGGGAATTACAGTGCTTCGATCACGCCGTCCACCAACGCCCGGAAGGTGTGCTTCACCCGGCGGCCCACTTCCAGCACTTCTTCCTCGGTGAGGGCCTTATCCAGAATGCCCGCCGCCATATTGGTGATGCAGCTCAGGCCCAGCACGTCCATGCCGCTGTGCCGCGCCACGATGATCTCCGGCACGGTGGACATACCCACCGCGTCCGCGCCCAGCGTGCGGATCATACGGATCTCGGCGGGGCTTTCGTAGCAGGGGCCGTTCATCCAGCAGTACACGCCCTTATGGAGCTTGATGTTCTGCTTTTCCGCCACCTGCGCGGCCAGCTCCTGCAGGCTGCGGGTCATGGCGTAGGTCATATCGGGGAAGCGCACGCCGAAAGCGTCCGGATTGGGGCCGGTCAGCGGGTTTTTGCCGCTGAGGTTGATGAAATCGCTGATGACCATCAGCGCGCCCTCGCCGAAGTCCAGATTCACGCCGCCCGCCGCGTTGGTGAGGATGACGGTCTTCACGCCCAGCAGCTTCATGACGCGGATGGGCATGGTCACCTGCCACTGGTCGTAGCCTTCGTAGGAGTGGAAGCGGCCCTGCATCATGCAGACCTTTTTGCCGTGCAGCTCGCCGCAGTGCCAGCGGCCCGCGTGGCCCGGCGCAGTGGACACCGGGAAGCCCGGAATGTCTTTATAGGCGATGCTTTTGGCGTTTTCCAGGCTTTCCACATAGTCGCCCAGACCGCTGCCCAGCACCACGCCGATCTCCGCCCGCCCGCAGACGGCTTCGATGGCGTCCGCGGCGGTTTGCAGGGTTTTCATATATTCTTCAGGGGTCATTTTCAGTTCTCCTTTCGATGAGGAAGGGGTGGGAAGAAATGAGGAACGAAAAGGAATCCCGCAGGGGAAAGCGCGCTGCTTCCGGCCTTTACAGCTTCTCCAGAAAGCTGACGGCGTTGAACCGCTCGGGAATGCCCAGATATTCTGCCACGGTGGCGGCCATATCCGCATAGGTGGCCCGGGTGCCCAGATCGGTCAGCCCCTTCATGCCCTTATGCCACACCAGAATGGGCACGTATTCCCGGGTGTGATCCGTGCCGGTATAGGCGGGATCGCAGCCGTGGTCGGCGGTCAGGATCAGCAGGTCGTCGTCCGTCATCTTCGCCTGAATCTCCGGCAAACGGCCGTCGAAGTATTCCAGTCCCTCGGCATAGCCCTTCACATCCCGGCGATGGCCGTACACGGAGTCAAAGTCCACCAGATTGACGAAAATCAGCCCGGAAGCGTCCTTGTCCATGGCCTTGAGGGTCGCGTCCACACAGGCGGGGTTTCCGGCGGCATGGTCGCTTTCGGCCAGACCGCGATGGCAGAAAATATCCTCGATTTTGCCAACGCCCATGGTGAAAACGCCGTGGGCTTTCAGCGCGTCCAGCAGGGTCTCCCCGGTGGGCTCCAGCGAGAAATCCCGGCGGCGGGGCGTGCGGGTGAAGTGCCCTTTGCCCGTGCCGGTGAAGGGCCGGGCAATGACGCGGCCTACGGCGTGGTCGCCCACCAGCATTTCCCGGGCAATGCGGCAAATGCGGTACAGCTCGTCTACGGGGATGACGTCCTCATGGCAGGCGATCTGGAAGACGCTGTCGCCGGAGGTGTAGACGATGGGGGAACCGGTGCGCATGTGTTCCTCGCCCAGTTCATCCAGAATGGCGGTGCCGCTGGCGGGATAATTGCCCAGCGTCTTGCGGCCGATGCGGCGTTCAAATTCGTCCATCACGTCCTTGGGGAAGCCGTCGGGATAGGTGGGGAAAGCCTTGGCCAGCTTCAGGCCCATCATTTCCCAGTGGCCGGTGGTGGTATCCTTGCCTGCGGAGACCTCAATGGCCCGGCCAAACGCGCCCGCCGTTTCTTCCGGTACGGGATAACCCAGCCCGTCGATGCGGCCTAGCCCCATTTTTTCCATATGGGGCAGGTCGGGATGCGCCTGTTCCCAGATATGGCCCAGCGTGTTCGCTCCTACGTCGCCATACTTGTCCGCGTCCGGCAGAGCGCCTGCGCCGACGCTGTCCAGAACGATCATAATAACTCGCTTCATCGCAATATCCTCCCTGACGGCTCAAGCCGTCCTTACCCATGTTTTTCGGGCTTTCACCCGTATTTGTCCCATAATTATACCGTTTCGGAAAAGCCTGCGTCAAGCCCCGTTGCCGTGGGCCGCCGCCGTGGGCGCTTCTCCCGGCTTTGCCGCCGCCAGCAAAGCGCGGTAGCGTTCGTCCAGCAGCGCCGGCTCAAAGCCCGTCAGAAACAGCAGGTGCTTTTTGGGCATGGGATGCAGGCAGAACCAGTCCGGGTGCTGATGGACCAGCCGCCGCCAGAGCGTCGTCTCGGAAAAGCCCCGCTTCAGTTCGTCGTCCACCTGCGTCAGGTTCAGCGTCAGCTGGCAGAGAGGCTTCAGCAGCTCCGCCGGAATCAGCACAAAGGACAGATCCGGGATCGCGTTGATGGTCGCCAGATGGATGCGGCCGTCCATCAGCGGTGTGAAATCCGGTTCGGCCTGCGGGCAGATGGGATGCTTGAGCGTATCCATATTGACCCACGCAACGAAGTCGAAATCCGGGTGCTGTTCGGCGGTTTTGGCCAGCAGCAGGGGTTTGGAGCGCTGAAGCCATTGCTCCTGCGTCATGCCCTTCTGCAGATAGCTTCGCGGAAGCAGGCTGCTATCCGGGCAGCTTCTGGCATTGGGGTACAGGCTGCGGAGCGTTCGTTCCTGCGTGCCGCCTGTGTAGAGGTACAAAGGCAGCGCTGTCAGCGCCATCAGAAAGCGGAAGCGCAGCAGGTAGTTCATAATGGGCTTGCGCCGCTGGGGAAGGTCGATGTAGGCTGTCACCAGCAGCGGCTGACGGATGCGGCGGCGCTTGGGCAGAAGAAGCTGCTTCTGTTTTTTCCACAAAAGGGCGGCAGGCATCTGCTGCGCGTAGTTCTCCTCCCGGGTGAACAGGCCCCACCGGGCCCGCAGGTCGGAACGGCGATCCTCCGGCGGGCCTTCCCGGAACCCGGCCAGCTGTTCAAACCGGGCCAGCGTGGTGCCGGGCAGGATCTCCCGGGCAGGCCGCCGCAGCAAGGCGGGCGGCTCCTCCCGCAGGGGCCAGAATAACGGCCGGTCCAGCGCGTACACGGGAATCCCCGACGCATAAGCGGCGAAGGACAGCGTTTCCGGTCGCAGGTCCATCCGGCGGAGCGTCTCCGTCCGGGCGAACACCAGCCCGGGGCAGACCACCATCGTAGGCGGCGGCGCGGCGCTTACGACCAGCGGCAGTCCCCGGACGATCTTCGCTCCCTCTGCCTCAAACCGCTCGGACAGCCCCGGCAGGTAGGCCTGAGGGGGATACGCGCCGTCCGCCGCGCCAATCATGCCGGTCAGCAGCGCTTCCCGGCGGGCGGTTTTGGCGAACCGGCGCAAAAGTACCTGATCCCATTTGGGGCCGAAATCATATTCCCCGTTCAGGAGCAGCGTATGGCTGGCGCTATCCTCCAGCGCTCCGGCAAAGCCTTCCCGCTCGCCGTAAAAATGTACCTGCGCCTGCAGGCCCAGCCGGGGCCACACGTTCCAGAATTCCTTTTCGATCCTGCGGGACAGGGAAAATCTCAGCCCTGCGGGCACTTCCGCCGCCCGGATGGCGCGGCATAGCGTCAGCGCCGCCGCTTCCGCGTCGGGCATCCGCCCCAGCGCTACCAGAATGCTGGATATGGGCATGGGTTCATCTCTCCTGTATTGGATTTCAGGCTTTCTCCACGTACTTTTCGATCAGCCGAAGCGTATTCTCTACGCCCTTCACATGGCTGCGCTCATAGCCGTGGGAGGCATACACGCCCGCGCCGATGAGGGCGTAGCGAATATCCCGCCCGGAGCGGAGCGCCGCGCCCGCGTCGGAACCGTAGAAGGGGTACACATCCACGGCGTAGTCCAGCTGATGCTTCTGGCACAGGTCGATCAGCTCGCCGGTCATGGCATAGTCATAGGGGCCGGAGGAATCCTTGGCGCAGATGGAAACCTGCTGCTCGGTACAGCTGAGGCCCTCGCCCACGCAGCCCATATCCACCACCAGCAGATCCTCCGTATCCTCCGGGAGCCCGGCAGATGCGCCGTGCCCCACTTCCTCGTAGACGGAGAAGAACAGCGAGGTTTTCCGCTCGGGCTGCACTTCGCCCTCGGCTACGGCCCGGGCCAGCTCCAGCAGCATTCCCGCGCTGAGCTTATCATCCAGAAAGCGGCTGCGGATATAGCCGGAGGGCGTTACCCGCGCCCGGGGATCCAGACAGATCACATCGCCGTTCTGGATGCCCAGCGCCAGCACGTCTTCCCGGCTCTGAACGTTTTCGTCCAGCAGGATCTCCAGCGTTTTGATATCGCGTTTGCCTTCTTCCAGCTCGCGATTCACGTGGACGGAGGCGTTCTGCATTTCCACCACGCCGGTATATTGACGGCCGTCCCGGGTGACAACGGTTACGTTTTCCGTTTCCACGGCCTGACAGGAAGGCCCGCCCAGCAGGGCAAAGCCCAGCCGGCCGTTGGACTTGATCTCCCGCACCATCAGGCCCAGCGTATCCACATGAGCCGCCAGCGTCAGCGGACGGCCCTCGCCGCCCAGCGTACAGACCACGCAGCCCTTTCGGGTACGAACGGGCGCAAAGCCCATTTCCGTCAGCTGGCTCAGCAGCCAGTCGGTTACATTGCCCGTATAGCCCGTAGGGCTGGCAATCGCGAGCAGCTTCATTGTCTGCTCAACGGCATTTTGCGTATTCATTCTTCAAAACTCCTTTCATAGCAGGGGCAGTGCCCCTGCACCCCGGACTGCGCGCTGTAAGCGCGCAGGGTGCTAGTGGGACATGCAGCTTGGCCGTGAAGCTACCGCCGCTCGGCGACGGGCCTCGCGGCTCGCGGGTTTGGTGCGATTCCCTGTTTGTTGGCGAGTATAGACCGCCATTCGGCGACGGGCCTCATGGTTCGCTACAAAGGCCAGCGTGGATTTGAAACCACGCTGGCATTTTGCGTTGCAGAAATATCCAAGCTGCATCGAAGCATCCCAACCTGCAAAATTTGAGTATGTATACACCCAACTGCGGGGGCGAGGGCGGCGATAGGCAGCGGAGGGAAAAAGCCTTGCCCTTTTTGAAAGAGGAAAAGAGTGAGCACGAGCGCGCACGAACGTAGGTGTTATCTCGCCAACAATTCTGCGCGCGACATTGCGAACTCCCTCTTTCAAAAATGGGCAATCAAGGGCTTTTTCCCGGAGTCGCCGTGCCGCTGGCTTTCTTTTGCACACTTTTCTTTCGCCACCGAAAGAAAAGTGTGAACGCCCCATGGGACGGCAAGTCCCAATCCGCGCCGTAGTCGGCGCGTCCATCCCCCGGGAGCAAGGGGCATGCGCCTGCGGGCGCACCAAAGGGCTTTCCGCTCGCCCTTTGGAAACCTTCGGGCACCGAAGCTGGCGAGAAACCATAGGACGGCCAGTCCCGACCCGCGCCGCAGTCGGCGCGACAATCCCTATCCGGGGCAAGAGGGCTGCGCCTGCGGGCGCACCAAAGGGCTTTCCGCTCGCCCTTTGGAAACCTTCGGGCACCGAGACTGGCGAGAAACCCATAGGGCGACAGCCCCATCACTCGCGCCGTAGTCGGCGCGTCAATCCCCATCCGGGGTAAGGGGGCATGCGCCTGCGGGCGCACCAAAGGGCTTTCCGCTCGCCCTTTGGAAACCTTCGGGCACCAAAGCTGGCGAGAAAACCAGAGGACAGCGAGCCCCGCTCCCGCGCCGCAGTCGGCGCGTCAATCCCCACCCGGGGCAAGGGGCATGCGCCTGCGGGAGCACCAAAGGGCTTTCCGCTCGCCCTTTGGAAACCTTCGGGCATCGAAGTTGGCGAGAAACCCTAGGCCGCATACGCCGCTGAGCCTTACAGCTCCTTCGCCATGTCCAATGCCAGCGTGATCATGTTCGTCAGCGTGGTCTGACGCTCCTCCGCCGTCATGGCGCGGCTGTCGTCGCCGATGATGTCGCTGACGGTCAGGAGGCCCAGCGCTTTCTTGTGCAGGTAGGCGGCGTTCAGGTATAGGGCGGAGCATTCCATCTCCACGCCCAGAACGCCCATGGAGCGCCACTTGTCAAAGGCTTCGGGATTGGCGCGGTAGAACATGTCGCTGGCCAGCACGTTGCCCACCCGCACGGATAAGCCCTTCTTTTCCGCCGTCTGGTCGGCCAGCTTCAGAAGACCGTAGTCGCAGATGGGAGCGAAGGTCCCGGGAAGGCCGTACTGACTGGCATAGTTGCTGTCCGTGCAGGCACCCTGAGCGATGATGACGTCGCCCAGATTCAGGGACGTGTCCAGTCCGCCGATGGAGCCGATGCGGATGATGTTCTCCACATCATAGAAAGAGAAAAGCTCGTAGGTATAAATGCCGATGGAGGGAATGCCCATGCCGTGCCCCATGACGGACACGCGCTTGCCCTGGTATTTGCCGGTGTAGCCCAGCATGCCGCGGGTCTGGTTGAAGCATTCCACGTCGGTCAGGAAATTTTCGGCGATCATTTTCGCCCGCAGGGGATCGCCCGGCATCAGGCAGGTAGAAGCGATCTGGCCTTTTTCGGCTGTATTGTGGGGAGTCATTGAAATTACCTCCTAAATGGATTGATGATATGGTTAATGATAACAGGAAGAACCGGGAAAATCCAGCGTTTCCCAAAAGATTTTCGCCGCTTGACAGGCAAAGCGGGAACTTTTTATAATGAAAAGGGAAGGCCTGCCGTTTGGGCGTCCCGATCTTTTGACAATAAGGAGACGACGTATGGGAAAATGGGGCTGGGTGCAGCCGGAATACCGCAAATTTGAACCGTTCAAAACACCGTTTACCGCTTTGTTTTTGAAGATGTCCCATAAGCCGATGGAGGCGCTGCTGCATGCAGGCTCCTCCCGGAAGGTGGAGCAGCGCTGGGTCACCATTCCCTCACCGGGCGGAGAAATGCAGGTGCTGATCTCCGAACCCAAGGATACGGATGAAACGCTTCCGCTGATGATCTATACGCACGGCGGCGGCTTCGGCTTCGGGGCCGCGCCCCAGCACCGGTGGATGAACGCGCTGTTCGCCCGGGAGGCCAACTGCCGGGTGCTGATGCCGGACTACCGGCTGCTGCCGGAGCATCCCTACCCTGCCGCCCGGGAGGACGGCATCGCCGCCTATGCATGGGCCTGCGAGCATGCGGAGTCGCTGCACATCGACCCGGAACGCATCGCGGTGGGCGGGGAAAGCGCCGGCGGCACGCTGGCCATTTACCTCTGCCACGACGCGGAAAAACGGAATCTGCCCGCGCCCAAATTCCAGATGCTGATCTATCCGGTGACGGATGAGCGGATGGAGACCGACTCCATGAAGAAATACACCGATACGCCCATGTGGAACGCAGAGCATAACGCGGAAATGTGGCGCATGTATCTGGACGGAAAAAACTGCCCGGAAGCCTCGCCCATGGAGATGGAGCTGCCCCGGCAGCTTCCCCGGACCTACATGGAAGTGGCCGAGCTGGACTGCCTGCACGACGAGGGCGTGGCCTATGCCCGCAGGCTGGAGGAAGCGGGCGGAACGGTGGAGCTGCACGAGATCAGGGGCGTGTTCCACGGCTATGATGTGGACCCTCGCACCAGCGTCATGCAGGAGTGCCTTCGCAATCGTTCGGACGCGCTGCGGCGCGGCGTATGGGGCGAGTAAAGCGTCCGCACTTTTTCGGCAGAGAAAGGCGGAAAACGCCGTTTTTCGACGGCTGTTGACCGGGGAGAACGGCTTGAGCCGCTCCCGATTTTGTGATATAATTTTTAGCCGGGATTCGTGAAAACCCGATTCATCCTTGTCCGGCCGCATGCATCCGGCGGTTTGGGAAAAAATAGAAACCGGAGGAATGACCAATGTATGTTTCTGACGCCATGATTAAGCGTCTGCCGGCCTATTACAGGCATCTGAAGGAACTGGAACGGGAAAACGTCCGCCAGATTTCCTCCAAGGAACTGGGGCAGCGAATGGGGCTGACCGCTTCCCAGATCCGGCAGGACATCAACTGCTTCGGCGGGTATGGGCGGCAGGGGTACGGCTATTCCGTCAGTGGACTTCGGGAGCATATCGGTCAGCTTCTGGGGCTGGATCAGACCCATCAGATGATTATCGTGGGCGGAGGGAACATCGGCAGGGCCATGGCCCGCTCCGACTCCTTTCCCCGCAACGGCTTTGAGACGATCGCTATCTTTGACCGGGATGAGAAGAAGATCGGCATGGAGGTCGACGGCCTGTTCGTGCAGGATATTGACTGCATGGAACGTTTTGTAAGAGAACACCCGGTGGATATTGCGCTGCTGGCCGTGCCCGCCCGTGCCGCTCAGGGACTGGCGGAACGGCTGTATGCCTGCGGCGTGCGCGGGTTCTGGAACTTTGCGCCGGTGGATCTGTACCTGCCGGAAAACGCGGTGGTGGAGAATGTGCATCTGGATGAAAGCCTGGAAGTGCTGAGCTTCCGCATTCTTCAGAAGGCAGCTTCGCCCATGGAACAGCAGGAGGAAGGCTATGGCGGCATTGGGCGGAGACTATAAAATGAGGCCGGAAGAAAAGAAACGGCTGATCGTCAATGAACAGGGAGAATTTGTCCGCCCGGCGGATCTGCAGAAGACCATGGGCGGGCCGTTGTTTTCTCCCTATTCGGAGGAGGAAGAGCAGGAGTTTCTTTTCGACGACGATCTGGACTGGCGCGCGCCGGTTCATTCGCTGCCGGTGCGGCGAATGGCGGGGAGCCGTCCGCCGGAGCCTGCGGGCGGAGCGAAACGCCGGCCCGCGCCGGGCCGAAAAGGACGACCGGACGGAAAAGGCCGAAACAGGGGCAGGGAGAATCGCCCGTGGAAGAGCGTTTTCTACGTGGTTCTCATTGCCCTGTGCTTTTTTGGCATGTGTGTACTGGGCATAATGATGATGCCCCAGATGGCGGGCTATTTCTGGAAGGATTTCGGCAATTATGCCTTCATCAACGGCGAGCTGCTGCGCTATGATCGCCGGGCCGCCGCGTCCTATCGCCAGTACAAAACCTATATGGCCCAGAACGTGATTTATCCGGGCGTGTTTGTGGACGGGATCAGCGTGGGCGGCATGACCGTAGAGGAGGCCCGGGAAGCGCTGTCCCAGACCACGGGCGAGACGGCGGGGCAGTTTTCCGTCACCGTAGCCATTGGGGATAAGACGTGGAATTTTGATTCCTCCAACGTTCCCTCCGCCCGGGATCTGGGCAATGTGCTGGAAAAGGCCTATGCCATCGGCCGTACCAATACGGTGGAAATTCAGGCCACCCAGCAGACGCCCTTCCGGCAGCGGGTCAACACAGCGCTGGCTCTGCGGGAGCAGGGGATTAACCTGACCACCACCGCTACCTACGATCATGACGCGGTACGGACGCTGGTGGACGAAATCGCCGCCTACGTGACCCGCGATCCCATCGACGCGCAGATCCTGACCTTCGATTACAAGACCCGCAGCTTTACCTTTTCCAGCGAGCAGCCGGGCGTGACGCTGGACGCTGATCTGCTCTACGAGCGGGTCTGCGCCGCGCTGGACAAGTGGGAGAAGAACGCCACCGTTACCGTGGATCCGGTCATCACGCAGCCCTCTGTCACCAGGGACACGCTGGCGGCGGGCTTTACCATGGTCGCCGCCTATACGACGACTACCACAAAGGACTCCAACCGCAACACCAACATCCGCCTGGCCTGCGAGGCCATCAACGGAACGGCCCTGATGCCCGGCGAAACCTTCAGCTTCAATCAGGCCACCGGCCAGCGCACCGTGGAAAAGGGCTACAAGTCCGCCGGAGCCATTGCCGCCGGGCAGAGCATCGAGGAGGTGGGCGGGGGCATTTGTCAGGTGTCCTCCACCATTTTCAACGCCGTGGCAAGGGCCAATCTGGAGATCGTGGAGCGCAGCCCCCACGCATGGCCCAGCACCTATGTCAATAAGGGTGAGGATGCGACGGTCAACTGGCCCAATCTGGACTTCAAATTCAAAAACAATACGAACTATCCGGTCTTCCTGATCACCTATTACGAGGATCGGAAGATGTCCGCCGAGATCTGGGGCATGACGCTGGGCGAAGGGGTCAGCATTGATCTGGAATCTCAGGTCATCCGCACCATGGATCCGCCCACGGAGGTCAAGTACGTTTACAACGCCCAGCTTCCCTACGGCACCAACAAGATCACCGTCAAGGCCCGCACGGGCTACGTGGTGGAGACTTATAAGGTCTGGTACAAAAACGGCGAGGAATTTAAACGGGAGATCCTGCATACCAGCACTTACAGGGCATATCAGCAGACGGTGGAGTACAACGACTGAAAAAGCCGCCGTCCCGCGGAAACGGGACGGCGGCGTGAGATCTGGAAAAACCGGAAAAGAGGCGGAGAGGCGGCTTACCGCCACAGCGCGGCGGCGACGACGGAAAGGATCATCAGAGCGGCCAGCGTGATGCAGATCACCCGCACCAGAATGGTATTCCGCTGCGCCTTTTTACTCCGGGAACTTGCCATACTCAACGACCTCCTTGCAATGCGTTAGGGTCAGTATAGCATATTGCTTTTCCCCGTAGCAACCCCGCAGGCCGTCAAAAGCGAAAATTCATCTTTCGTTCACGGAAGAGGAAAGCCGCGGCGTTCAAAGTTCACCAAATATTCACGGCGGGCCCATTCTTTGCCGGGGCGGGTGGGTTGAAACTTTGGCGGTCAGGTTGTATAATTCATTCATCAGCATGCCGGAGGTGCGTACAGCATGGAAGAGATTCGTCTGGGCGACGTCATTCAGACGCGCAAGGCCCATCCCTGCGGCAGCGACCGCTGGCAGGTGATCCGCATTGGCGCGGACATCAAAATCAAATGCCTTGGCTGCGGACGCGTCGTTATGATGGAACGGCCGGAATTTGTGAAGCGCCGCAAAAAAATACTGGAGCAGGGACCGGTGCCGGAGGCGGAAACGCTGCGGCAGATGGCCGGGCAATTCGAAGGAGGAACACGGTAATGCAGACGGAAAACGCAACGGAAAATGTTCAGGCGGCAGAAGTGCAGGAAGCGCAGCCTGCGGCAGAGGAAGAAACGAAAAAAGGCAAGGAAAAAAAGCCTGTGAATGTCAAGAAAGAAATTTTGAGCTGGATCCTGACGCTGGGCGCAGCGGTGATCATTGCGCTGGTCATCCGCACCTTCCTCTTTGAACCGGTACGGGTGGACGGCCACAGCATGGACGACACGCTGGCCAACGGCGAGATCATGTTCGTGACCAAGCCGGAGTATCTGGCGGGGGATCCCCAGCACGGCGACGTGGTCATCTGCCACTATCCCGACCGGGGCAACACGAATTTTGTCAAGCGGGTCATCGGCGTTCCCGGCGACACGCTGATGTTTGTGGACAACGTGCTGCTTCGCAACGGGGAAGTGGTGGACGAGCCCTATCTGACGCCCTCGCGGAATCAGAACGGTTTCAGCATGCTGCCCATTACGCTGGGTGAGAACGAGTACTTTGTCTGCGGCGACAACCGGGACAACAGCCACGACTGCCGCAATCTGACCAACGGCATACCCGAAGCCATTACCCGGGACATGATCGTGGGTCACGTCCGCTATGTGGTCTACCCCTTCAGCGACGCCCGCTCCATCAACTAGCAGGCAGGGGCAGTGCCCCTGCACCCCACACCGCGCCCATAGGGCGCGGGGCTGCTGCTGGAAAAGCAGGCTGGCTGCGGTTTATCACCGCTCGGCGGAGGGCCTCGCGGCTCGCGGGTCTGGCAGGGGCAGTGCCCCTGCACCCCACACCGCGCCCATAGGGCGCGGGGCTGCTGCTGGGAAAGCAGGCTGGCTGCGGTTTACCGCCGCTCGGCGGAGGGCCTCGCGGCTCGCGGGTCTGGCAGGGATTTATCTGGGAACAAGAGAAAAGGCCGCCATTCGGCGGAGGCCTCATGGCTCGCTTAAAAAGCCCGGCGTGTGTTGGAAACACGCCGGGCTTTCAGAGTAGGGAAAAGGAATAGAAGAAACTTGAAAGTGCGGCGGTTTCACAAAGGAGTGAAGCCGCCGCTTTTGAACAGGAGGCTCAATAGCCGTACTTTTTCCGCTTCTTCAATAGGAAGAAGAGAGTAGCCAGCACGGCCATGACTTCCGCCGCTGCGATAGAGAACCAGATGCCGTCCAGTCCCCACAGCAGGGGAAAGAGCAGCACGGCCGCCGCCTGAAACACCAGCGTGCGCAGGAAGGAGATCAGGGCGGAGGTCAGGCCGTCGTTGAGGGCGGTAAAGAAGGAAGAGCCGTTGATGGCGAAGCCGGAAAACAGAAAGGAGAACGAGAAGATGGCGAAGGCGTGGGTGGTCATCTGGAGCAGGCCCTCGTCATAGGCCACGAACAGACGGGAAAGGGGAGCGGAGAAAAGCTCGCCTGCGGCAAACATGCAAAGCGCGCCGATGGCGATGAGCGACACTCCTTTGCGCAGCAGGCTTTTCAGCTCGGACTGATTCTGCGCGCCGTAATGGTAGCTGATGATGGGGGCGGTGCCCACGGCGTAGCCGATGAAGATCGCCTGGAAGATCATGCTGACATACATCAGCACGCCGTAAGCAGCGATGCCGTCCTCTCCGGCGTACTGCATCAGCTGGACGTTGTACAGCATGCTGACCACCGACATGGAGATATTGCTCATCAGCTCGGAAGAGCCGTTGGCACAGATGCGGCTCAGCGGGCGAAGCTGAATGGGGCAGCGGGTCAGCCGCAGGCGGCTGGAATTTCTCCGGCTGAAATAGATCAGGGGGAACAGGCCGCCGATGAACTGGCTGGCCGCTGTGGCGGCTGCCGCGCCGGCCAGCCCCCAGGGAAGCACTGCCACGAACAGCCAGTCCAGCACCATATTGGTCACGCCTGCGGCCACGGTGACGCACAGCCCCAGCTTGGGCTTTTCTGCCGTGGCGAACAGACACTGAAATTCATATTGCAGAATATAGAAGGGCAGGGCGATCAGGTTGATGGTTCCATACAGCAGGCTGTTTTCCAGCAGCTCGCCTTCCGCGCCCATCAGCCGGGCGAAGGGGCGCAGGAGAAGCAGACCCGCGCCGGTCAGCACGAGGCCGCAGACGATGGAGGCGTAGACGGTCAGAGAGAACAGCTCCCGGGCTTTTTCCGCCTTGCCTTCGCCCATGGTCTTGGCGATCAGCGCGCCGCCGCCGGTTCCGAACATGAAGCCCACGCTGCCCATCACCATCAGGAAGGGCATCACCAGATTCACGGCGGCAAAGGGCGTTTTGCCCGTATAATTGGAAACGAAATACCCGTCCACCACGCCGTAGATGGAGGTAAACACCATCATGATGATGGAGGGCAGGGAAAAACGCAGCAGGCGTTTTCGGGTAAAGTGATCGGATAATTGAATGGCTTGCATGATAGAAGAACCTCCGTTTTTACAGCTGCCGGACCTGCTCCCGCAGGGCGGCCAGATAGCGTTCCGTCAGCGTCAGATATTGGGCGACGTCTTCCCCGGTCCATGAGGCGAAGATGGCGTCCTCGGCATGGATCATTCGGTGGGCCGTTCGGGCTGCCAGCGCCCTGCCCGCTTCCGTCAGACAGACCTGTCTGTTCCGGGGGCCGTCGCCTTCCAGCCGGATAATGCCTTCCGTTTCCAGCTTGCGCAGGGCGGAGTGAACGGTCTGCTTGCTGGAAAAGGCGCATCGGTAGACCGTTTGCAGGGGGCAGGGATCGCCGCGCTCACAGAGAATGTAGAGCAGGTTCATCGCGCTGTCGGAGATGCCAAGCTTCAGGCACAGGTCATGATAGGCGGCGTCCGTCTCGCTATGGAGATAATTGAACCGCCGTAGTGCGGGAGAGAAAATCGTTTTCACCCGGCAGACTCCTTTCGTCCGAAATCGTACCGGCGGATTATAGTACGATTTCGGACAAAAGTCAAGGAAAGGATCATGAATCCCGCGTACTTGATGGATGAACCATCCGAATGCTATAATGATTTCAAGCTTTTCAGGCTGGGGCATGCCTGCATTTTGGAAGGCGCGGCGGCGCGGTGTCGTCCGCCGCGTGGAAAAGGGGGAGACGATGCTTAAACAGCTTCGATATTTTCAGTCTGTGGTTCGGCTGAACAGCTTTTCCGCAGCGGCGGAGGAAAACTACATCTCCCAGTCCGCCATTTCCCAGCAGATTCAGGCGCTGGAACGGGAGCTTGGCTTTCCTCTTCTGGAGCGGAAGAACCGCTCCTTCACGCTGACGGCGGCCGGGGCGTATTTCTATCAGAAAAGTCTGATCCTGACGGCAGATTATGAACGGATGTGTGCCGAAGCGTCGAAGATAGCCCATGGCAGCGGCGCAAGCCTGAAGATCGGCTATCTGCGCTGCTATTCCGGCAGCGAGTTTCACCGCGCGCTGGAGGCGTTTTCGGTACGCCGTCCGGAGGTGGCCGTGACCGTGGAATATGGCAACCACGAGGAGCTGTACGCCCTGCTGCGCACGGGACAGGTGGATCTGGTGCTCAACGACCAGAGACGGGCGTTTTCGGAGGAGTATGTCAATCTCGTCCTGACGGCCTGCCGCAGTCTGGTGGAGGTGTCCGCACACAGCCCGCTTGCCCGGCTGGAACAGCTTTCGCCGGGAGAGCTGAAAAATTTCCCCTGTATTCTGGTGGCTTCGCCGGCCCAGCGGGAAACGGAACAGGAGTATTATCAGCAGGTAGTGGGGTTTCAGGGGGAATTTCTCTATGCGGAGAATCTGGAAGAGGCCCGGCTGATGGTGATCGGCCGCAAAGGCTTCCTGCCGGTGGAGGGCACCGGCGCGCTGCCCATGATGGGCTCGTCCATCTCCCGTGTGCCGCTGGTTCGGGAGGATCAGCCCATTTTGCGGAATTACTGCGCGTTCTGGCAGAAGAAAAACATCAATCCCTATGTGGAGGAGTTCGCCGGCCTGCTGAAAGCGCAGTTTCAGAACGAAGAACGGTGAGATCACGATAAATCCATTCGAAGGATGCGGAGTGAAGAAAATGATCGATCAAATGATGGTTCGCGGGGCGAAAGTCCACAATCTGAAAAACATTGACGTGGACATTCCGCTGAATAAAATCGTGGGGATCGCCGGAGTGTCCGGCTCCGGCAAGTCGTCGCTGGCGCTGGGGGTGCTGTATGCCGAAGGCTCCCGCCGCTATCTGGAAGCGCTTTCGACCTATACCCGCCGCCGGATGACGCAGGCCGCCAGGGCTTCGGTGGATGAGGTGCTTTACGTTCCCGCCGCGCTGGCGCTGCACCAGCGGCCCGGAGTGCCGGGGATCCGCAGCACCTTCGGCACGGGAACGGAGTTGCTGAACAGCCTGCGGCTCATGTATTCGCGCCTTGCCAGCCACCGCTGTCCCAACGGCCATTTTCTGAAGCCGTCGCTCAGGGTGGCCGCAGGAAAGGAACTGGTCTGCCCGGAGTGCGGCGCGCATTTCTACGCGCCGTCCGCAGAGGAACTGGCTTTCAATTCTCAGGGGGCCTGCTCCAACTGCGGCGGTACCGGCAGCGTCCGCACGGTGGATATGGCGTCGCTGGTGCCGGACGAGTCCCTCAGCATTGACGAGGGAGCCGTCGCTCCATGGAACAGCCTGATGTGGTCGCTGATGACCGACGTTTGCCGCGAGATGGGCGTGCGCACCGACGTACCGTTCCGCGATCTGACGGAGCGGGAAAAGGACATCGTATTCCACGGCCCTGCGGAAAAGAAGCATATCTTCTATCACGCCAAAAATTCCAATCAGGCGGGAGAACTGGACTTTACCTATTTCAACGCTGTTTATACCGTGGAGAACGCCCTTGCCAAGGTCAAGGATGAAAAGGGCATGAAGCGGGTGGAAAAATTCCTGAAGGAAGGCTTGTGCCCGGAATGTCATGGAACCCGTCTGTCCGCCGCCGCCCGCGCGCCGAAGCTGCGGGGGCTTTCGCTGGATGAAGCCTGCGCCATGACGCTCGCCGGGCTGGCAGTATGGGTGCGTGGCGTGCCGGAAAGCCTGCCGGAAGAAATGCGCCCCATGGCGGAGAGCATCTGCGAAGCCTTTGAAAGCACGGCCAGACGGCTGTTGGATCTGGGCCTTGGCTATCTGACCCTCGACCGTTCGGCGGCCACGCTCTCCACCGGCGAACGCCAGCGGATGCAGTTGGCCCGCGCCGTCCGCAATCGTACTACCGGCGTGCTTTATGTGCTGGACGAACCCTCCATCGGCCTGCATCCCTCGAATATCAGGGGCCTGACCGGCGTCATGCACGATCTGGTGGCGGACGGCAACTCCGTCATTCTGGTGGATCATGACACGCAGATTCTCAGGGAAGCGGACTGGATTGTGGAAATGGGGCCGGAAGCAGGCGCAGAGGGCGGGCATGTGATCGCGCAGGGGACGGTTCCGTTTCTGGAGGCGAGCGCCGCTTCTCAAATCGGGCCTTTTCTTGCGGGCAGGGCCGAAACGAAAATGCGTGTCTGCGCCGCCGGAGAGGAAATGAACGCAAACGGGGTCATACGGCTGTCCACCTCCCGAATCCATACGGTGAAGCCGCTGGAAGTAACGATCCCCAAGGGGAGGCTGACGGTTGTTGCCGGCGTATCCGGCTCCGGCAAGACGACGATGGTGCTGGAAAGTCTGGTCCCCGCGCTGGAGGCGAAGATCAGCGGCGGCCCGATGCCGGAGCATATCCGCGCCATCGAGGCCGACGGCATCCGGCACGTCAAGCTCATCGACGCGACCCCGATCGGGATCAACGTCCGCTCCACGGTCGCAACCTACGCGGGGATCCACGACGAGCTGCGCAAGCTCTATGCCAGAGCGCCGGAGGCCAGAGAACGCCGGTATAAAGCCAGCGACTTTTCCTACAATACCGGCTCGCTGCGCTGCCCCGGCTGCGATGGGACCGGTGTGGTGAGTCTCGACGTACAGTTTCTGCCGGATGTGACCATCCCCTGTCCGGACTGCCGCGGTTCCCGCTACGCAAGGGCGGCCTGCGAGGTGAAACTCACCAACAGGGCGGGCGAAAGCGTCTCCATGCCGGAATTGATGGATATGGATGTGAACTCCGCAATCGAATTCTGCGCGGACAGGAAAGCCGTCAGTCAGAAGCTGTCAGTTCTGCAGAAGCTGGGGCTTGGCTACCTGACGCTGGGCGAGGAAACGCCCAGTCTGTCCGGCGGCGAGGCGCAGCGGCTGAAGCTGGCCAGCGAAATCGGCCGCACGCAGACGGATTCCGTTTTCGTCTTTGACGAGCCGTCCATCGGCCTGCATCCGCTGGATGTGCAGGTGCTTCTGAAGGTTTTTCAGGCGCTGCTGGATAACGGAGCGACGGTCGTTGTGATCGAACATGATCTGGACGTTATCCGCAACGCCGATTATGTCATTGATATGGGGCCGGGCGGCGGTGAAGACGGCGGACGGATCGTGGCAAGCGGAACGCCGCAGGAGATCCGGGAAAACCCGGACAGCATCACTGGGAAATATTTGGGATGATCGAGAAACGCACGCCGCGGCGTTTGGAGCGCTCTTTCCTGCCGTATCAGTTTTTCTTATGAAAAGACGCGAAAAGCCAAATTGATTCTGGTTTCGAAAACCGCTAGAATGGAAGCATCCAAAAAGCGGGAGGTCTTTTCAATAAAGGTACTTGCCATCAGCGCCAGCCCGCGCCGGGGCGGCAATTCCGACCTGCTGTGCGATGAATTCCTGAAGGGCGCGGCGGAAAGCGGGCACGAAACGCGCAAAATACGTCTGGCGGAGAAGAAGATCGCGCCCTGTCTGGCCTGCTATGGCTGCATGGAGAACCACGTCTGTGTCCGCAACGACGATATGGCCGAGATATGGGAGGCCCTGAAGGCGGCGGACGCGATCGCACTGGCTTCGCCGGTCTATTTCTATTCCATCTGCGCGCAGATGAAAACCATGATCGACCGCTGCATGGCGGATTATCAGGCCATTCAGAATAAGCGGTTTTACCTCATCGTCACCGCCGCCGATCCGCAGCACAGCGCGGCGGACGAAACGCTGGCGGATTTTCGCGGTTATCTTCGCTGCCTGCCCGGCGCGAAGGAAGCGGGCGTGATCCTGGGTGTTGGAACATGGGATAAGGGCGATGTGTACCGGCATCCCTGCATGAAAGAAGCCTATGAAATGGGAAGGAGCGTTTGAACATGGAAAACGGGAAGAAGTTCGGGTTTGGCTGCATGCGCCTGCCCATGAACGGCGGCGAGGTGGATACCGCCGAAACCTGCCGCATGGTGGACGCGTTTCTGGCGGCGGGCTTTTGCTATTTCGACACGGCGCACGGCTACATTCAGGGCAAGAGCGAGACGGCGCTGAAGGAATGCCTGACCAGCCGCTATCCGCGGGATCAGTATATCCTGACCAACAAGCTGACCGGCAATTTTTTCAGGACCGAAGCGGATATCCGTCCTCTTTTTGAAAGCCAGCTTGCCGCCTGCGGGGTGGAGTATTTCGATTATTATCTGATGCACGCGCAGAGCGCCGGCAACTACGGCCATTACAGGGAGTGCCGCGCTTATGAAACCGCGTTCGCACTCAAGGCGGAGGGCAAGGTGCGCCATGTGGGCATTTCCTTCCACGATCGGGCCGAGGTGCTGGAACAGATCCTGACCGATTATCCCGAGATCGAAGTGGTGCAGATTCAGTTCAATTATGTGGATTACGACGATACGGCGGTGCAGAGCCGCAAATGCTATGAGGTCTGCGTCAGGCATGGAAAGCCCGTCATCGTCATGGAACCGGTAAAGGGCGGCAGTCTGGCCAACCTGCCGGAAGACGCAAAGGCCGTGCTGGACGCGCTTCACGGCGGCAGCCCCGCCAGCTATGCCATCCGCTTTGCCGCCAGCTTTCCGGGGATCAAGATGGTGCTTTCCGGCATGAGCGATCTGGAACAGATGCAGGACAATCTTTCTTTCATGAAGGATTTTCAGCCCCTGAATGAAACCGAGCTGGCGGCTGTCCGGAAAGTGCAGGAGATCTTCAGAAGCAAGAACCTGATCCCCTGCACCGCCTGCCGCTATTGCACCGACGGCTGCCCCAGGCATATCGCCATTCCCGATCTGTTCGCCGTGATGAACACCAAGCAGATCTACCACGACTGGAACGCGGACTATGACTATAACGTCGTCCACACCGCTCCGGGCCGCAAGGCGTCGGATTGCCTCAGGTGCGGCAAGTGCGAAAAAGTCTGCCCCCAGCATCTGCCCATCCGCAAACTGCTGGAGGATGTGGCCGGGGAATTTGAAAAAGCGTAAGGGAGGGCTTTCAGGGCGGCTTTGATCGTTTTCTATTCCCGGGCGGGAGAAAACTATTTCGGCGGCGCGTATCGCCGCGTTTCCGTGGGAAACACCGAAAAGGCGGCCCGAATGCTGGCGGAGATCACCGGCGGCGATACGCTCAGGCTTGAGCAGGCCCGGCCCTATTCCGAGGACTACCGGACCTGCATCGCTCAGGCCAAGGAAGACCTGCGGAAGAATGCCCGCCCCGAGGTGCGGAACCTGCCGGAAAATCTGGACGGATATGACGAAATCTATCTGGGTTATCCCAATTACTGGGGCACGATGCCCATGGCAGTGTATACCTTTCTGGAAAAGTACGACTTCACCGGCAAGACCCTCCATCCCCTCTGCACCCACGAGGGCAGCGGGCTGTCCGGCACGGAACAGGATATTCGGCAGGCCGCTCCGGGCGCGGAAGTGAAAAAAGGGCTGGCCATCTGCGGCAGCGAGGTGGACGGCGCGAGAGCGCTTTTGGAACAGTGGGTTCGGGAGGAAAGGAAATGAAGAAACTGCTGATCGTCTATTATTCCTGGTCTAACGGCAATACGGAGCGCATTGCCCGTCAGCTTCAGGCCACGGCGGGCGGCGACCTTTTGAGAATCGACACCGCAGAGCCTTACACCGGCAGCTATGATCAGGTGGTCCGGCAGGGACAGAAAGAGGTGGAGCGCGGTTACGAGCCTGCGCTGAAGCCCCTTCGTATCCATCCGAAGGACTACGACGTGATCGCTGTCGGCACGCCGACATGGTGGTATACCATGGCTCCCGCCGTCCGGACCTTTCTGCATGGTCAGGACTGGACGGGACGGACGGTGGTTCCCTTTATGACCAACGGAGGCTGGCCCGGACAGGTGATCCCGGACATGAAAAAAGCCTGCCCCGGCGCAGACTTTGCCTGCGAAATGCAGGTACGGTTCGATTCCAACGGCGGCGATCATCTGGAAACGCCGGAGACGGAAATCGACGCATGGGCGCAGAATGTGAAAAAACTGCTTTGAAG
>CAKUCE010000019.1 GCA_934643535.1 uncultured Clostridia bacterium
GAATTCGAGCGCCGCTACCCGAAGGAGGGCGAGAAGACCATGCTCCCCTGGGGCGAGGTCGTCCTGCTGGCGGTCTTTCTGATGGGCAGTCTGGCCTGCAAGCCCACCTTCATGCAGGCGCTGCTTCCGGCGGCGTTCGTGATGTTTCTGACAGAGCTGTGCCGCCGCCCCCGCTGCTGGCGCTACTTCGGCCAGATCGTGCTGGCCTTTGTGCCCGCAGTGGCGTATTTCCTGCTGCAATACCTGTATTACACCGGCGTGGTGGTGGAATTTACCAGCGGCGTGGAGTTCGGCGTAACGCTGGAGAGCTTTCTGACAATGCTCAAAGCCACGGTGATGATGTCCCTGTTCCCGCTGTATGCAATTTTCTGCTGCTATAAAAAGGGCCTGTTCAAAGACCGGATGCTGGTGCTGGCCCTGCTGATGGTGTTTTTCAGCATGCTGGAAGGCATGGCCTTCCGGGAAACCGGGATGCGGGAGGGCCACGGCAACTTTACCTGGGCTGCCAATTCCAGCTCCTTTGTGCTTTGGGTGACGATGGCGGGAATCTTCCTGCGGGAGTTTGTCTCCGGCCTGAAGACCCATACCCTGTCGGCCGGCCGCAAAGCCGCCTATGCCGCAGGCTTTGCGCTGGCGGGCTGGCATCTGGCCTCGGGCGTTTATTATCTTTTCTTCCTGCTGAGTACGGGGAACGCCTTCTGATCGTCCCTCCGCTGAATTCACCTTGATCAAAGGAGGGCTTTCCATGGAAAAGGAAAAGAAAAACCACCTGTCCCGGCGGGAAGCAGCCGTGCGGCTCTGCGCCGTCTCCATGGTGCTGTATACGGTCTGGCTGCTGATCCCGGCCTTTCAGACCACGGGCCGGGCCGTGACCGGCTGTGCGGCGGCGGCGCTGTTCGCGCTGGGTGTGCTGCTGGACCGGGACTATTTTCGGGCGCATTGGGCTTTGCTGATCGGGCAGGCCCTCTGCGCGGCCTGCGCGCCGCTGGTCCTGTATTTTTTCCTGAATCGCGGCGGCACGGGTTTCGCCGGATTTTACGTGCAGAACGCCATGCTCTGGTTCCCGCTGATCTACCTTTCCTACAGCCGTGAAAAAAACGACTCCCGTCTGTGGCGATACTGGAAGTGGGCGCTGCTGGGCGCGATGGTCCTGACCACCCTGACCACCATCGGCTGGCTGATCGAAGGAATGCTCCGGGGCGGCAGGATCTACGCCTACTCCCGTTCGCTGGGCTATGCGGAGCCGGGCCGGGAAGCCTACCTGAAGGAGCTGATGCTGCGCAACATCGGCGGATATGATTTCGTCTACGCCACCGTGGTCTCTCTGCCCTTTACCTGCGTGGGCATTTCGGAAAACCGGGGCTGGAAACGGGTGGGCTTTACGGCGTTCCTGCTGGCGCAGACGGTCATGGTGCTGCTGAGCCAGTACACCTACGCCATGGTGTTCGCCGCGGCCATTCTGGCCGTGGAGCTGCTGGCCCTGCTGCTGCGGAAGCTGACGAAGCTGAAAACGGGGCCGTCGCTGCTTTGGGCGCTGGTCCCGCTGGTGCTGGTGTTTCTGTTCCGGGTGCCGCTGGTCAACGCAGCCGCCTCCTTCTGCGACGCAAAGGGGCTGACCAGCGTTTCTCACAGCCTGCATCAGCTCCTGACCGCTCTGGAGGGAGGCGCGCTGGAGGGAGAGAACCGTTTGAGCCACTACCGCGTGGCATGGGAAGGCTTCCGCGCCTCGCCGCTGGTGGGTTCCCTGCCGGGCGGCGCAAAGCGTCTGAGCCAGCACAGCGAAGTATTGGATCTGCTTTCCGGACTAGGCGTGCTGGGCACGGCGGCGTTCCTGAGCATGCAGGCGCTGATGCTCCGGGGAGTGCTTCGCGGCCTGCGGCACAACAACGCCTGCCGCGCGCAGGTCTGGGCGGCGGGCTGCGCCTTTCTGGCGGTCGCCGCACTGGGAACGGTCTTTTACAGCCGGGATATTTTTCTGGTGCTGGCAGGCGGTCTGGCCGGGATCTTATCCTCCGAAAATCCGAAAAACATCTGAAAAAAGCGAGCCATATGCGGACGAAATCCTTTTAGGGGAGTTGTCAGAGAGGCCGCAGACGAGCTTTTGGGACAAAACTTTGCCCGCACCGGTGCGTAACGGTGCGGGCGTTTTTGTGCCGTTCCGAAAACAGGGCGCCTTCCCCTATTCCTCGCTCATCCGGTACCCGACGCCCACCTCCGTAAAAATATATCGGGGTTCGTCCGGGTTGGGCTCGATCTTCCGGCGAATGTTGGCCATATGGACCCGAAGGATCTTATTGTCCCGGCTGGCATACGGCCCCCACAGCTCCCGGAGCATGGCCCGGTAGGTGATTACCTGCCCGGCGTGCTTGCCCAGCAGGGCCACGATGCGAAATTCGTTGGGCGTCAGCCCCGCGTCGTTCCCGGCCAGATAGACCCGGCGTTTCCGGTAGTCGATCAGAAGCTCGCCGACCTGATAGGAACCGTTCAGGGCGATAGAGTCGTCCTCCAGCGCCGTGCGGGTATGGCGCAGCGCCGTGCGGATGCGGGCCAGCAGCTCAATGGTGCCGAAGGGCTTCTGCAGATAATCGTCCGCCCCCAGATCCAGCGCATGGGCCTTGTCCTCCTCCATGCTCCGGGCGGAAATGACGATGATGGGCGTTTTCGTCCAGGAACGCACCCGGCGGATCACCTCCGTGCCGTCCAGATCCGGCAGGCCCAGATCCAGCAGAATGCAGTCCGGGCAATGGGAAGAGATCATTTCCAGCGCCTTGACGCCCGTATCCGTCCACAGCGCCTCGTAATGATTGGCGGTCAGCGTCGTCCGCAGAAATTTGCTGATGCCCGGGTCGTCCTCTACGATCAAAACCTTGCAGGATGCGTCATTCATCATGCTCTTCTTCCTCCTCCCGAGGCAGCCAGAAACGGATCTCCGCGCCGCCCTCCCGTCCGTTTCCGGCGGTAATGTCCCCGCCGTGGGCCCGAATGATGGAGCGGCATACGTTCAGCCCGATGCCCATGTGGCGGCGGTTGTCCGAATGGCTCGCAGCGGCGGGCTGCAGTCCGTCAAACAGATGCTCCAGCGCCTCCGGGGAAAAACCTGCGCCGTTGTCCGTCACCACCACGACGGCCCGGTTCGTCTCCGGGAGGATGCTGACCCGGATCGTATCGGCGTTCTTTCCGTGAGCGGCGGCGTTTTCGAAAAGATTCAGCAGCACCTGCTCCACCAGCGTCGCATCCATGGGCGCCAGCAGAATGTTCTCCGGCCGGTTGACGGTAATGGTGATCTCCGGGTGATGGCGGCGGAACTTCACAATGGCGCTGGACACGATCTCTTCCAGCACCTCGTCCTCTTTTTTCAGCTTCACGTCGGAACCGGTAAACTTGGTGACCGAGAGGATATTCTCCGTTACGCGGATCAGCCAGTGGGCTTCCTTCTGAATATCCCAGGCCAACTCGTCCCGTTCCTCCGAGGACAGATTTTTCTGTTCCAGCAGCATGGAGCTGGACCCCAGAATGGACGCCAGCGGCGTGCGCAGGTCATGGGAGACGGAACGCAGCAGATTGGCCCGCAGCTTTTCGGTTTCCATATCGAAGCGCAGCTGCTCCTGACGCTTCAGCTGCGTGGTCAGCGTGGAAATAATCACCGACACCAGCAGCATGGCCGCAAAGGTCAGGGGATAGCCGGTGGCCGACCAGTTGAACTGGAAAAATGGCCGGGTGAACAGATAGTTGACGCACAGAACGCCCGCGCAGGCCGCGCCCACGCCATACCAGTATCCGCTCGTCCGGCTGGAAATAACTGCCACGGCCAGAATGAACACCGCCATGGCAAAGGGGTTGTTATCGTCGTTCACCTTGGACAGCAGCAGACAGATCCCCGACGCGGCCGCCAGCACGCCCAGCGAAAACAGCAGATCCCGAAGCACTCCGGCCCAGCGCATTCCCGGCCTTGCTTTTTGCATTCTTCTGTCCTCCCCCTCGTTTGCTGAGGATGATTATAACATACTCCCATGCCCGGCGGAAACCATGGAAACAGCCGTTCCAAAACTTAGCGGTTTCTTGGCGGCTGTCTTTGCGGAAAATTAGCGGAGATCCGGCATATAGTAGGCAAGGTTACAAAGTAGGAGGCTCCCGATGAAAAGGCCGGGAGGCCCCGCAGAGCCAATCGAAGGATGGAAGGAACGAACGCCGTATGGAAAGCAAGGAATATCTGGAAGCCAAGAAGGAATTTTGGAACTGCATCGCCATGTGTATTTTCGGGCTGGGCGTTCCGCTCTTCAACGCCTTCCGGGAATGGCTGCCCATTATGCGGGCCGAAAAAAGAAAGGAACAGGTAGCGGTAGCGGCGCAGGCAGAATAACGCGCCGCGCGGACAGAACGCTGGCTTTTTCCCCCTCTCACCGGCGGCCTGCGAAGGCTGATCGTTTGCGCAGTTGGCTGGACGGCTGCGAAACGACGTCCTTTGCAGAGCACGCCGGTATTTTTTGATTTTCAAAAGTCTTTTTCCCTCTTTCTTTTTTGTTTGGAAATGGTATAATGCGGCGGGCTGAAGCTGAAGCCCTTTTCCATCTTATTTCCCACACCAAGGAGGGCCTTCCCATGACCTACAAGCACACCGAGCGCGCCTGCTTCGTCGGCTATATCGTGCAGGCGGTGGTGAACAACTTCGTTCCCCTGCTGTTTCTGACCTTTCAGGCCCAGTTTGGCATCCCGCTGTCGCAGGTGACGATACTCATTACCCTGAACTTTCTTTTGCAGCTGGCCGTGGACGGCGCGTCCGTGTTCTTCATTGATCGGATCGGCTACCGGGCCTCCGCGCTGCTGGCCCATGGCTTTGCCGCGCTGGGCCTGATCTTTCTGGCGGTGCTGCCGTCTGTCCTGCCCAGCGCTTTTGCGGGTCTGCTGATCGCCGTGGCTTTCTACGCCGTGGGCGGCGGTCTGCTGGAGGTCATCATCAGTCCCATTGTGGAGGCCTGCCCCTCGGAACACAAAGCCAAAACCATGAGCCTGCTCCACTCCTTCTACTGCTGGGGCAGCGCGGGCGTGGTGGTGCTGTCCACCCTGTTTCTGGCGGTGTTCGGCAGCGGAAGCTGGCGGGTGCTGGCGCTGATCTGGGCGCTGCTGCCCGTGGTCAACGGGCTTTTCTTCCTGAAAACGCCCCTCGCGCCGCTGGTGGAGGAAGGCGAAAAGGGCATGACCGCCGGGGAACTGTTCCGCTCGAAGATGTTCTGGGTGATCCTGCTGATGATGGTCTGCGCCGGAGCCAGCGAGCAGGCGGTGAGCCAGTGGGCCTCCACCTTCGCGGAAAAGGGACTGGGTGTGAGCAAAGCGCTGGGCGACCTGACCGGCCCCACGGTATTTTCCCTGCTGATGGGGCTGAGCCGCCTGATCTACGGCAAATGGGGCGACAGAATGGATCTGACCCGGACCATGCTGGGCTGCTGCGGGCTTTGCATGGCGGCGTATCTGCTGATCGGCCTGACCAGAAGCCCGCTGGCGGGACTTTTGGGCGTGGGCCTGTGCGGCTTCTCCGTGGGTATTTTCTGGCCGGGCACCTTCAGCACGGCGGCGGCCTCCCTGCGCCGGGGCGGCACGGCGCTCTTTGCGCTGATGGCGCTGGCGGGCGATCTGGGCTGCTCGGCAGGTCCCACCGTGGCGGGCGCGGTGGCCGGAGCGCTGGGCGACGACCTGCGGGCGGGCATTCTGTGCGGTCTGGCCTTTCCCCTGCTGATGACTGCCGGCGTCCTGCTGATGAAACGGCTGACGCGCGGAAACGCGCCGCAGGCTTAAAGAATGGTCTTGTTCCGGTTTTCCGGATGAAACGCGCGGAGAAGCGATCTTTCTCCGCGCGTTTTTCTTTCTCCGTCATAAAGAAAAACGCCGCCGCCCACGAGCGACTTTTCCTTGCCAAACGCCCGTTTTCGTTCTATAATGGGCGAAACGACTGCTTTCTGCGGCCAACCGCCGCTATCAGCCGTCAATACAGGAAAGGATGAGCGATCAGAATGGAAACGACCACGACGAACAAGACCAATTTTATCTGGGAAGCCGTAGAGCAGGATTTGGAGAGTGGCCGTTACCAGAACGTGCACACCCGCTTTCCGCCCGAACCCAACGGCTACCTGCATATCGGCCACTGCAAGGCCATGTTCGCGGATTTCCAGACTGCGGAAAGATTCGGCGGCGTGACCAATCTGCGCTTTGACGATACCAACCCCGCCAAGGAAGAGACTGAGTACGTGGACGGCATCATGGAGGACATCCACTGGCTGGGCTTCGACTGGAAGGGCGGTTTGTTCTTCGCCAGCGAATACTATGACAAGTGCTACGAGATCGCCGTGGACTGGATCAAACGCGGTCTGGCCTACGTGTGCGAGCTGAGCCCCGATCAGGTGCGCGAATACCGCGGCACCCTGACCAAGCCCGGCAAAAACAGCCCCTACCGCGACCGCCCCATGGAGGAAAGCCTGCGCCTGTTTGAAGAAATGAAGGCGGGCAGGCACCCCGAGGGCAGCATGATCCTCCGCATGAAGAT
This sequence comes from uncultured Clostridia bacterium, assembly GCA_934643535.1. Lineage (GTDB taxonomy): Bacteria > Bacillota > Clostridia > Christensenellales > Aristaeellaceae > Limiplasma. The sequence continues at coordinate 6,536 of CAKUCE010000019.1, forward strand.
CGACATGGCCAGCCCCAACATCAACATGCGCGACCCGGCCATGTACCGCATCCTGTATAAGGAGCATCACCGCACCGGCAAGAAGTGGTGCATCTATCCCATGTACGATTTCGCCCACCCCATCGGCGACGCGCTGGAGGGCATCACTCACAGCCTCTGCTCGCTGGAATACGAGGATCACCGTCCCCTGTACGACTGGGTGGTGGAGCACGCTCAGAACATGCTGCCCGGCCATCCCCGGCAGATCGAGTTCAGCCGCCTGAACCTGACCCAGACCATCATGTCCAAGCGCTATCTGCGGATGCTGGTGGAAAAGGGCTACGTGTCCGGCTGGGATGATCCCCGGATGCCCACGCTGTGCGCCATGCGCCGCCGGGGCTACACTCCCGCCGCCATTCACGATTTCATCGACCGCATCGGTCTGGCCAAGGCGGACAGCACCGTGGATCTGGCCCTGCTGGAGCACTGCGTGCGCGAGGATCTGGGCGGCAAGGCCCGCCGCGCCATGGCGGTGGTGCATCCCCTGAAGGTCGTTCTGCAGAACTGGCCGGAGGACCGGGCGGAAGAACTGGAAATGGAAAACCATCCCGATCATCCCGAATGGGGCACCCATAAGGTGGTGCTGACCCGGGAGATCTACATCGAGCAGGAAGACTTCATGGAAGTGCCTGTGAAGAAGTATTTCCGTATGTTCCCCGGCAACGAGGTGCGGCTCAAGGGCGCGTACATCGTGCGCTGCGACGGCTGTGAAAAGGATGAAAACGGCAATGTGACCGCCGTCCTCTGCACCGTGGATATGGATACCCGCAACGGCACCGAGGGCGCCAACCGCAAGGTGAAGGGCACCCTCCACTGGGTCAGCGCCAGCGAAAACATTCCCTTCGAGGCCCGTCTGTACGAGCCTCTGATGATGAAGGAGACCGAAGAAGAAACCGCCGCCGAGGCCGCCCAGAGCGATGCCGAAGCCAAGGCGGAGGCCGACGGCGAAGAAACCGTGGTCTCCAGCGCCACCCTCAAGACCGATTTTCTCAAGAAGCTGAACCCCAACAGCCTGGAAGTCTGCCACGGCTATCTGTCCAAGGCGCTGGGCGAGGCCGGTGTGGGCGATACCTACCAGTTCCTGCGGGTAGGCTATTTCTGCAAGGATCAGGATTCCACGCCTGACCTGCCCGTTTTCAACCGGGTGGTCGGCCTGAAGGATACCTTCGCCAAGCAGGTGAAAGCATGACCAAAACCTTGAAGGGAGAAAGCCGCGACTGGCTTTCTCCCCTTTTCTGCTGGGCATATGCGGCCGTCCTTCTGTGGGTGCTGGGCCTTCTGACGCTGGGCCAGCGCTCGATGGAAGCGTACTACTACCACAGCTTCTGCATCAGCAACGGAATTTTGCTGCTGGCGGCGGCAGGGCTGACCGGTCTGTGGGTCTGGCGGCTGCGGGTCCAAAAGGACAAGCTGCCGCAGACGACGCCCTCCGTCTGGCAGGCATGGGGACGTGCCGCGCTGTATCTGGCGCTGTTTGCCGTTCAATGCCTGATGGCCCGGTGCCTGTGGTTCTATTTTGCCTTTGACCCCTCCATGGTCCGGCAGGGCGCGGAAGCGCTGGCCACGGAAGGGGCCTTGTCCGCAGAGACGGCCGCCTATTTCCGCCAGTGCCCCAACAACGCGCCGCTGACGGTGATCCTGTCTCTGCTCTACCGGCTGGGAATGAAGCTGGGACTGGCCGAGCCCTATGTGCTGGAGGTCTACGGTGCGGCGCTTCTGACCAACCTCAGCGTGGCCGCAGCCATGATGGTGCTGCGGCGGCTCAGGGTGCGGCCCTCTGTCCGGCGGGGCGGCTTTGGGCTGGCGGCGGTATGGCTGCTGTTTTCCCCCTTTATCATCATGCCCTATACGGATACCTACGCCTGCCTGTTTCCCGTGCTGGCGCTGCTGATCCTGCTGACAGGCTGGAAAGCACCGGTGCGCTACGGTCTGGCGGCGCTGTGCTGCTCGCTGGGCGGCGCGGTAAAGCCCAGCGTCTATATCCTGCTGATCGCCGCTCTGCTGCTGGGCGTGATCCGTTTCTTTTTCCGAAAGAAAAATGCCGCCCTCTGGAAACGGGGACTGTGCGTCCTCGCCGCCGTTATTCTGGGCGTTCTGCCCGGTATGGCGCTGGAAAAAGGCTCCGTAAAGCTGCTGACGGGCTCCACCGCTCCGGAGGAAGCGCTTGGCAGCGCCCATTATCTCATGATCGGGCTGGACGACCAGTACTGGGGCGGACATTCCGCCGAGGGCGTGGCCTTTTCCGGCAGCTTTGCCACGGCGAAGGAGCGCACCCGCGCCAATCTGAAACAGGCGCTGGCCGAGGTACAGGGCCGCACGCTGACGGAAAACCTGCATTTCTTTTCCGTGAAGGCCTACAAGGCTTACGCAGACGGTACCTTTGCTTTCAACAGCTACCTGGCGGAAGAAATGGTGCGGCGCAGCGACCGGCTGTCGCTCTTTCTGCGGAAGATCTATTACCGGGAAGGCGCGTGGAATCCCGCCTATCGGGCCGTGATGCAGGGGCTCTGGCTGCTGTTGCTGCTGGGCTGCTTTGCCGCAGCCCTTTTGCGGCGGAAGGAATACGCCGTACAGCTCTGCGCTCTTTCCCTTTTAGGGCTGACGGGGTATCAGCTTCTGTTTGAGGTCTGGCCCCGGTACCTGTTCCTATATGCGCCGGTGTTTCTGGTCTTGGCCCTGCTGGGCGTGGAAAAAATGGGAAAACGCAGTGAAACGCCGAAGGCATAACGCGGCACAGGTGCTTCAGCAAAAAGCGCGGGCTCTTTCTCCCGCGCTTTTCTTTATTCCTCCATAAAAATTTTTCCCGTCCGGATTTGTGCATAATCAAATTTCTGACCAGTGACAATTTCCGGCCTTTCCTCTATACTGAAGGGGTGCTTTCGTCCGCAGGAATATCCGGGTCGAAAGCCGTACAAAATGCTTCTGAACCACCGACCCGTGCAAGGAGACCGCCCGATGAAAAAAACACCCGAAACCAAGGCAAATCGTCACCATAAGCTATCCCGCGTCTTTGAGATCATACTGTTCATCTCGCTGGCGGCTGCGTCCGTTTATTCCGCCATCCGGCTGGCGGGCGCGCCCAAATCGCTTCCGGCAGGCGTGGAAGGCAAAACCCGCAGCGACTATCTGCTCATGCTGACTCAGTGCATTCTGGGTCTGGCGGTCATGCTGCTGCCTTCCCGGGCGGCCCGCCGCTGGAAACTGCCGGTGCCGGACGTTTTGTACGTTCAGTATTATATGTTCCTTTACTGCGCCATTTTTCTGGGCGAGGTCTTCGATTTCTATTATCTGGTTCCCTTCTGGGATACGCTTTTGCACAGCTTCTCCGCCGTCATGCTGAGCCTTCTGGGCATCACCATCGTGGATGTGCTGAACCGTTCCGGCAAGATCTCCGTTTCGCTGAGTCCGGGCTTTACGGCGGTATTCGCCTTCTGCTTCGCACTGGCGCTGGGCGCTCTCTGGGAGATCTACGAATATTCCTTTGACGCGCTTCTGGGGCTGAACATGCAGAAATTCCGCACGGCGCAGGGTGTGGATCTGATCGGCCGGGAGGCTCTGCAGGACACCATGGAGGATCTGATCTGGGACGCCGCGTCCGCCTTCTGCGCCACCTCCATCTGGCTGCTGCTGACCCGCAAGCGGGCCAGGCAGGAGGGCGAAATGAAAAACTGAACGGCCTGAAGGGCCAAAGGATCACGGCTCCGAAGAGAACTTCGGAGCCGTGGTTTTTATTTGCCCAAAATGCTTTTGGATAATGCCTGCATGATGCCCTCTTCCTGCTCCTTCAGGGGCAGGACGGGGTCGTAGGGCACGGGTCTGGATACCGTAATGCGCCGCGCGGCCCGATCGACGTGGACGGGGTAGAACTTCAGCGCCTTGCCTGTGCGCTTGCAGATCAGGGGCGCCACCTGCAGGAAGCCCCGGTTCAGCTCCATTTCGCTGCTGCCGTGGCCGGCGGGCTGCTCGGGGAAGATCACCAAATGCTCTCCCTGTGCCACGTATTCCAAGCTTTTGCGGAAGGTGCGGATGACCCGGTTGTCGTGATAGACCGGCACGCCGGGCACGCTGACCAGAATGGGCGGCAGCAGCAGCGCCATCAAATAGGGAAGGGTCATATTCAGCAGGGGCTCGAAAAAGCAGCCTGGCTCCCACCAGTAGTCCTGCCGGACGTAGGCGGGGATCTCCCTGCGCTCCATAATGCCCGCGTTCAGCCACGGGTGGCAGTGCTCCCGCAGGGAAAAAAACGCGCACATGGCGATAGGGCCGAAGGAAGCGGCGTGGTTCGGGCAGAACACCGCCGCTTCGCCGTCAAAGGGTTCCTCCCAGACGGTTTCCATATCCGGCAGGGCAAAGCGCACCAGACGGATCAGGCCGTTGTAAAATTTGCTCATGCCTTGCTCCCAACGCCGGAGACCAGCGCCCGGCCATGGCCTTCCAGTCCGATTTCCGGGCAGGCGGCGGGCAGCAGCACCGTGTCTCCCGCCTTCAGCTCCATCTCGCCCTCCAGCCAGCGCAGGGTCAGAGGTTCCAGCGCGGTCAGCACCCGGAAGGTATCCGCCGCAGGCAGGATGCACGCGCCGTCCGCCGCGACGCAGTCCAGCGTAAAGGCCGGTACGTCCAAAAGATGGGTGATCTCCTGCGCGGGATGCTCCGGCATGTGCGCCCGCTGGCCCTTCAGCTCGGGGCGGATCACGTCCAGCGACTGCTGAATATGCAGGGGCCGCTTTTCGCCCTTGGCGTTGACCCGGTTGAAGTCCCACAGACGATAGGTCACATCGCTGGACTGCTGAATTTCGTAAAGCAGAATGCCTCCGCCGATGGCGTGTACCATGCCCGCGGGCATATAGAACACGTCGCCCGCCTTGACCGGCACCCGCTGGATCAGGGGCTCCACGTCCTCGCCGCCGGTCAGGGCCCGGCGAAGGTCGTCGATGGTCACGCCCTCCCGGATGCCGTACAGAAGGGACGCGCCCTCCTCGGCATGAAGAATCACCCATGCCTCGGTCTTGCCCAGCTTGTTTTCGTGTACCTTGGCGTATTCGTCGTCCGGGTGGACCTGTACGCTCAGGGAGCCTTTAGCCGCCAGCAGCTTCAGCAGCAGCGGAAATTCCGTGCCCTCCGGCAGCCCCGTCAGCCGGGAGCCGTAGCGTTCGATCAAGGCGGTCAGGGTCTCGCCGTTGTCGCCGGTGCTTTCCAGCCCGGGAATCACGCTCATTTCCAGCGCTTCGCCGGTGCGTTCATCGGGAATATCCTTGCCGAATACCGTTTTCAACTGTTCGCCGCCCCAGGGAGTCATGTCGCCGTGGCGGTAGGCCGGATGCATCCGCATGGGGGGAAGGAAACGCAGTTCACTCATCTTAAAGCTCCTCCGTATACATACTGTACAGCTCGTAATACTTGCCCTTTTTCGCCATCAATTCCTGATGGGTGCCCTTTTCCACAATGCCGTCCTGCGTCAGCACCCAGATGGAGGTGGCCCCCCGGATGGTGGTCAGCCGGTGGGCGATGGTGAAGGTGGTGCGGCCCTTGCTGAGCTTTTCCAGCGAATCCTGCACCAGCCGTTCGCTCTCGTTGTCCAGCGCGCTGGTGGCCTCGTCCAGAATCAGGATGGGCGGGTTTTTCAGGAACACCCGGGCGATGGAGATGCGCTGCTTCTGCCCGCCGGACAGCTTTACGCCCCGCTCGCCCACATAGGTGGCGTACCCCTCGGGCAGCTCCCGGATGAAGCCGTCGGCCCCCGCCTGCCTGGCGGCGGTCTCCACCTGCTCCCGGGTGGCCCCGGGCAGGCCGTAGGCGATATTTTCATAAATGGTGCCGGAGAACATGTACACCTCCTGCTGCACCATGCCGATGTTCTCCCGCAGGCTGCGCTGGGTCAGCTGGGCGATGTCCTGACCGTCGATCAGGATGCGTCCGCCGCTGACGTCGTAAAACCGGGGAATCAGGTTGCAGAAGGTGGTCTTGCCGCCGCCGCTGGGGCCTACCAGCGCGATCTTGTCGCCCGCCTTCACCGTTTCGTTGATGTCGGCCAGCACGGTTCGGTCGTTGTCATTGTAGTGGAAGCTGACGTGGTCGAAGGTCACATCGCCCTTCACGCCTGTCAGCTCCTTCGCGCCGGGCGCGTCGTTCACGTCGGGCTGCACATCCATGATCTCACAGAAGCGCTCGATGCCTGTCATGCCCCGCTGGAACTGCTCCGCGTAGTCCACCACCCGGCGGATGGAGGTCAGCAGGGTGGAAATGTAGAGCAGATAGGCCATGTAGTCCGCCGCCGTGATCTTGCCGTCGATGATGAACAGCGCGCCCACGATGACCACCACGATGTACATCACGCCGTCAAAGGAGCGGGTGGTGGTGTTGTAGCCCGCCATATAGCGGTATTTGCGGCGGCCGATGCGGACGAACTCCTCGTTGCCCCGGTCGAACTTGTCGATCTCCATGGGCTCGTTGGCGAAGCTCTTCACCACCCGGATGCCCAGCAGGCTGTCCTCCACCTGAGCGTTGATCTCGCCCACCTGATGGCGGCTCTCCTTGAAGGCGGCCCGCATCTTCTTGTTAAAATACCGGGCCAGCACCAGCATAATGGGCAGCATGAGGAAAATGATCACCGTCAGCACCGGGTTGATGCCCAGCAGGATCACGAAGGGCACGGTGATCTTGATGGCGGCGATCAGAAATTCTTCCGGGCAATGATGGGCGAACTCCGTCACATCGAACAGGTCGCTGGTGATGCGGGCCATGATCTGCCCCACCTTGGCGTTGCTGTAATAGGCGAAGCCCATCTCCTGCAGATGCTCGAACAGGGCGTGGCGCATGTCCCGCTCGATATAGGTGCCCATCACGTGGCCCCGGGCCACCATGATGTAGTTGGCCACGGTGTCGATCAGGCGCAGCAGCACATAAACGCCGCCCACCTTGAGCACATAGGCCACGGTGAGGGCGGCGGCGCTGCCGCTGGCCAGGCCGGTGATGCTGCGCACGATCATGGGCAGCACCAGATCGCACAGGGTGGTCAGCGTGGCGCAGAACAGATCCAGCGCCAGCATTCCCCGGTAGGGGCGGAAGTAGGGCAGAAAGCGCCGGACCAGCTCGGAGGTTTTCATGGTGCGTTGGTTGCCGTTGGTGGATTTCGTTTGCATGGGAATGATGCTCCTATTCTGAATGCTCCTTTGGTATCAGTTGAAAAAATTATTCTGCGGACGGCGCGGCAATCAGGGTCGTCTGCTTCAGCAGTACTTCCAGATCGGCCTTGTGCTCGATGGGGCAGCGGACGGCGTAGGCCGCGTCCGCCGTCTGGCCGAAGACCAGCACGTCCGTGCCGTTTTCCATCCACGCAGCGTCCATGCCGCCGATGTAGTACAGACTGTCGCCATTGAGATGATAATCCTCGCCCTTCAGCAGGGCAATGGCCGAAACGGGACGGATGCTTTCCACCGTCAGGGATTGTCCGTCCTCAAAGGCATAGGTCAGCGTGGCCCGGCGGGCGTATTCGCCCTGAAAAGCGGTGTCGTACACCCGGGAACGGGTCATGGACAGGGCGCTGCCGTACAGGCACAGAACCGGCTGGCCGAAAAGCTCCGCCAGCCCCTCCGGGCTGGTATCGCCGGGGCTTTCCACGGCGCTCATGGGCAGGGTGATGGGCTGCGCCTGCGAAGGCTGCTGGGTCAGCTGACTGTCCTCGTCCGGCTCTCCCAGCAGCAGAAACAGATAGCACAGCGCCAATGCCAGCACGACCGCCAGCCACACCAGAACCCGTTTCACGATCTTATGCCAGCGGGGCGGTTTCTCTGGAGCGGTTTTCCCGTCGGTCAACGGCTGCTGAGGGGGCAGCGCCTCGCCGTTCTTTTCTTCCTTCAGCTTCGGCTTTTGGGCTTTTACCTGCCGGGGCATGTCCTCCGGCCGCTTGTTCTGGTTTTCCATGTTGCTCCTTTCCGGCGCTTGCAGCCGGTCAGTCTTCCATCAGGATTCCCTGCCGTTCCAGCTCCTGCCGCAGCCATTCGGTCTGGCCGTCCATCCGGCGGCTGAAGCCGCGGTACAGGGCATGGGTCAGCATCCGGCGCTCGTCCGGGGTCAGTGCTTCATCCGCGGCCATGTTCTCCATCATCCGTGCCACCGGCTCCGCCAGCAGACGGGGCGCGTTTTTGCGGGAGGTGAAGCCGAAAAAGCTGCGCATGTAATAGGTGCTGCCTTCCAGAAACAGCCGCACAAATTCCTCACTGAGCCGTTCCAGATAGTAGCTGACGAAAACGTCCGCGTCCGGGGCCAGCGCCTTGCACCGTTCCAGCTGTTCGTGATGGAACAGCTCCTGCCGCATGGCGTCCCGCTTTTGGGGGGTAAATTCCTTCGGGGTCAGATAGGGGTGCAGCAGGAAGCATTTGATCACGTCAAAGGTGGGATTCTTCCCGTCCCGCTCGTGCAGCCGCCCCAGAAAAAGCAGTTCTTCCTCGATGGGCAGGCAGTTCGGGAACGCCTCCCGGGCGTCACAGAGCAGCCTGTATTTTTTCACCGGGTCGTTTTCCTTCCCGGCGGCGTCCAACGCGGCGCGGACCGGCTCCGGCAGCTCGTCCCCTTTTGCAAGGGCCGCGCCGCAGTACGGGCAGAAAGCGCCGTCGGCCACGGGTAGCTCCCGGCGGCAGGAGGGGCAGCGGTTTTCACTCATATTCAGGACTCCCTTCACCGTTCGTCCCTGTTCAGGGAAAGAGTGGGTCCAAAAACCCTTCCTCTTATTCTAACACAGGGCCGGACGGTTGAAAAGGGGCGCTAGTTGCTCAAAAAGCGGCGGATGAGGGTGCGGTTCCGCTCCAGATCGGGCCGGAGCACCTGCATCCCGTCGATGGTCGCATCCTCATAGGCCCCATCAAAGGGCACCCGGCCCATGGAGATATTCGTCTCCCCGCCGCCGGCGGCCAGCGGCAGCAGGGCGTTCAGATCGCTCAGGGTCAGGTCGGTGCGCACCTCCCGCAGGCAGGTCCACGCCAGCCGGGCCATTGTGAAGAAGTTCATCTGTTTGGCGCTTTCCAGCATGGCCTGCAGCACCTTCTGCTGCCGCCCCGCCCGCTGGAAGTCACTGTCGATCTTCCGAATGCGGCTGTAGCTCAACGCCTGCTTGCCCGTCAGATGGACAGTCCCACTGCCGCTTAGCCGCCCGTCGCCGGGGTTCAGTCCCAATCCCCGGTTGTAGGCCGCCAGAATGGCGTTGAGCTGCTCCCGCTCCGGCTCTGTCACCTCCATGTCAACGCCGCCCAGTGCGTCCACGATGCGGCACAGGGAATCGAAGCTGACCGTCACCGTGCGGTCCACCTCCACGCCAAAATTATTTTTCAGCGCGGTCTTTAGCAGCGATTCCCCGCCGAAGGAATAGGCTGCGTTCAGCCGGGTCGTTCCGCAGCCGGGAATGGCTACGTACAGATCCCGCAGGAAGGACAGCCCCCGGATCTCCCCCGCCGCCGGGTCGGCCTGCACCAGCACCATGGTATCGCTGCGCCCCCGATCCTGATCTTCGTAAGCGTCCACCCCGATCAGCAGAATGCGCAGGGGCTTTTCCTCCGCGTGGCTTGTCCCCGTTCCTCCCAACAGACAGGCGGCGCACAGAAAAAACGCCGCGGCCCGCCGCAGGGCCGTCCCCCAGCGCCGGTTTTTCCTCGTTTCTTTCATTTCTCAAAGACCTCCTTTCCGATCAGTATATGAACGCCGGAGAAGGAAAATTTCGTGCTTTCGGGCCTATGGCAGGTTTTTCCCCATTTTGAAAGCAAAAAACATTCGACAAAATGCCATTTTGGTATATAATGATACCCGGAAAGGCATACGTTTCTTTGTTTTCATCACAAAGGCCGGCATTTTCCATGATTATCACAGCAATCAGGAGGCTCTCCCATGACCGTTCGCACCCGTTTCGCTCCCAGCCCCACCGGCTACCTGCATCTGGGCGGCCTGCGCACCGCCCTGTATACCTATCTGTTCGCCCGCCAGAACGGCGGCAAGTTCATCCTGCGCATTGAGGACACCGACCAGGAACGGGAGGTTCCGGGCGCGGTGGACATGATCTACAAGAGCATGCGCCTGGCCGGGCTGGATTATGACGAAGGCCCGGACGTGGGCGGCGATTACGGCCCCTACATCCAGACCCAGCGGCGGGATCTGTATATGCCCTACGCGATGGAGCTGGTAGAGAAGGGCGCGGCCTATCCCTGCTTCTGCACCAAGGAAGAGCTGCAGGAGCGCCGGGACGCGGCGGCCGCCAAGGGCGAGCAGTGGAAGTATGACAAGCACTGCCTGCACATTCCCAAGGAAGAAGCGCTGCGCCGCATGCAATCCGGCGAGCCCTTCGTCATTCGGCAGAACATTCCTCTGACCGGCACCGCCAGCTTTGACGATGCGCTCTACGGCCATGTGGAAGCCCCCTGCGACACGCTGGACGACAACGTGCTCATCAAGCAGGACGGCCTGCCCACCTACAACTTCGCCAACGTGATCGACGACCATCTGATGGGCATCACCCACGTGATGCGCGGCACCGAGTACCTGAGCTCCACGCCCAAGTACAACCTGCTGTACGAGGCTTTCGGCTGGGAAAAGCCCACCTACATCCACCTGAGCCCCGTCATGAAGGACGCCAGCCGCAAGCTGAGCAAGCGCTACGGCGACCCCAGCTTTGAGGATCTGCTCTCGCAGGGCTACGTCAAGGACGCGATCATCAACTTCATCGCCCTGCTGGGGTGGTGCCCGGACGTGAAGAAGTACGGCGACAAGGAGTTCTTCACCAAGGACGAGCTGATCGAGGCCTTCGATCTCAACGGTCTGAGCAAGTCCCCCGCTATCTTCAACACCGAAAAGCTGGACTGGTTCAATCACGAATACATCACCCGCATGAGTCTGGACGAATATCTGGAGCTGGCCACCCCGTGGTTTGACAAGGTACTGGCGGGCAAGAACATGGACTATCGGATGCTGGCCAGTCTGATGCACACCCGCACCGAGGTCTTCAACCGTGTGCCCGACCAGATCCGTTTCCTGGCGGAGCTGCCGGAGTACGACATTGACATCTACACCCACAAGAAGATGAAGACCGACCCGGAAATCAGCCTGAAGGCCCTGAAGCTGGCCCTGCCCGCGCTGGAAGCCCTTGAGGACTTCAGCGAAGAAAACGTCAAGGCCGTGCTGATGGAGCTGGCCCAGAAGAACGAAATGAAGACCGGCCAGATCATGTGGCCCGTCCGCATCGCCATTTCCGGCCTGCAGTCCACCCCCGGCGGCGCCACCGAAATCGCTTACCTGCTGGGCAAGGACGAAACTCTGCGCCGCATGAAGCTGGGCATGGAAAAGCTGGAAAACCGCTGAAGGCCCGTTTTACTGAATTTCTGAAAGAAGGATAAGAATATGCAGGAACATCCTCAATACAACCCGGAAGCCATTGAAGCGAAATGGCAGAAAAAATGGGCCGACAGCGGCGTGTTCAACGCCCAGTTTCCCTCGGACAAGCCCAAGTATTACTGCCTGATCGAGTTCCCCTATCCCAGCGGCAACGGCCTGCACGTAGGCCATCCCCGCTCCAATACGGCGCTGGACATCATCGCCCGCAAGCGCCGCATGGAGGGCTATAACGTGCTGTACCCCATCGGCTACGACGCCTTCGGCCTGCCCACGGAGAACTTCGCCATCAAAAACCACGTGCATCCCGCCGTCGTCACCAAGAAGAACATCGATCACTTCCGGGAGCAGATCCAGCGGCTGGGCTTCAGCTTTGACTACACCCGGGAAGTGAACACCACCGATCCCGCCTATTACAAATGGACCCAGTGGATTTTCCTCAAGCTTTTGGAAAACGGGCTGGCCTACAAGGCGGAAATGCCCATCAACTGGTGTACCAGCTGCAAGTGCGGCCTGGCCAATGAAGAAGTGGTCAACGGCGTGTGCGAGCGCTGCGGCAGCCAGGTGGTGCGCAAGGTCAAGAGCCAGTGGATGCTGAAGATCACCGCCTACGCCCAGAAGCTGCTGGACGGGCTGGACAACGTGGACTTCATCGACCGGGTGAAGGTGCAGCAGCGCAACTGGATCGGCCGCAGCGAGGGCGCGGAGGTGGACTTCCGCATCGCCGGCAAGGACGAGAAGCTGCGGGTCTACACCACCCGTCCTGACACCCTGTTCGGCGCGACCTACATGGTCGTCAGCCCCGAGCATCCTATGATCGAAAAGTACAAGGCAGACATCCACAATTTTGACGAGATCATGGCCTACCGGGCCGAGGCCGCCAAGAAGAGCGACTTTGAGCGCACCGAACTGAACAAGGACAAGACCGGCGTACAGATCGACGGTCTGAAGGCGGTCAACCCCGTCAACGGCCGGGAGATTCCCATCTGGGTCAGCGACTATGTGCTGATGGGCTACGGCACCGGCGCGATCATGGCCGTGCCCGCCCACGACACCCGGGACTATGCCTTCGCCAAGAAGTTCGGCATTCCCATGATCGAAGTGGTGGCCGGCGGCGACATCACCAACGAAGCCTACACCGACATCGTGGACGGCACCATGGTGAACTCCGACTTCCTGAACGGCCTGCGGGTGGCCGGCGCCAAGAAGAAGATCATCGAATGGCTGACGGAAAAAGGCGTGGGTGAGAAGAAGGTCAACTTCAAGCTGCGCGACTGGGTGTTCAGCCGTCAGCGTTACTGGGGCGAACCCATCCCGGTGGTGCACTGCCCCCACTGCGGCACCGTGCCCGTGCCGGAGGATCAACTCCCCGTGCTGCTGCCCGATGTGGAAAACTACGAGCCCACCGACAGCGGCGAAAGCCCCCTGTCCACCATGACCGACTGGGTCAATACCACCTGCCCTCACTGCGGCGGCCCCGCCAAGCGGGAGACCGACACCATGCCCCAGTGGGCCGGCTCCAGCTGGTACTTCCTGCGCTACTGCGACCCCCACAACGACAAGGAGTTCGCCAGCAAGGAAGCGCTGGACTACTTCATGCCCGTGGACTGGTACAACGGCGGTATGGAGCATACCACCCTGCACCTTCTGTACAGCCGGTTCTGGCACCTGTTCCTCCACGATCTGGGGCTGGTCTCCGCGCCCGAACCCTACCAGAAGCGCACCAGCCACGGCATGATTCTGGGCGAAAACAACGAGAAAATGTCCAAGAGCCGCGGCAACGTCATCAACCCGGACGACATCGTCAACGAGCTGGGTGCGGATGCGTTCCGTCTGTATGAAATGTTCATGGGCGCGTTCGATCAGGCCATTCCGTGGTCCACCAACGGCGCCCGCGGCTGCCGCCGCTTCCTCGACCGCGTCTGGCGGCTGATGGACATGGTCAAGCCCGGCGAAGGCTACTCCAAGGAGCTGACGCCCCTTATGCACGAGACCATCAAGAAGGTGGGCGACGACTACGAGGCCATGAAGTACAACACGGCCATCGCCGCCATGATGAGTCTGGTCAACGAGTTCTACGCCAAGAACGGCTGCACCCGCGACGAGCTGCGCACCCTGATCCTGCTTCTCAGCCCCGTGGCCCCGCACATCTGCGAGGAAATGTGGGAAGAGATGGGCTTCGGTACGGAGCTGGCCTTCGAGCCCTGGCCCAAGTACGACGAGGAAGCCATGAAGCGCCACGAGGTGGAGATCGCCCTGCAGATCGCGGGCAAGGTCAAGTCCCACATCATGGTGCCCACCGACATGACCCGGGAGCAGGCCGAGAAGGAGCTGCCCTCCAACCCCGAAGTCCAGCGCCTGGTGGGCGACCGGCAGATCGTCAAGCTCATCTTCGTTCCCGGCCGTCTCTGCAACCTCATCCTCAGCAGGGGGTGACCCCCTGTACCCCACACCGCGCCCTTTGGGCGCGGGGCTGCTCGGAGGAAAGCCGCTTGGCCGCGGAGTTACCGCCGCTCGGCAACGGGCCTCGCGGCTCGCAGGTCTCGTATATTTTCCTTTCAGCTGGCCTCTTGGCTCGCTTCAAAGGCCAGCATGGATTCAAAACCACGCTGGCCCTTTTTGTTACAAATAAGTCGAAGTGCGTTTAAATCCCCTTGTTGCTTATCCGTGCTGCGAAACCCGCCAAGCCCTGCCGAAGCTTCCCAACCCGCAAGGCTTGCGTATGCCTTATGCCGACCGCGGGGGCGAGGGCGGCGATAGGCAGCGGAGGGAAAAAGCCTTGCCCTTTTTGAAAGAGGAAAAGAGTGA
>CAKUCE010000020.1 GCA_934643535.1 uncultured Clostridia bacterium
TTGTAGGGCATCTGCATCGTCTTATCAGCCGAATACACCCATTTCACCGCCAGCTCCAAAGCTTTTCTGCAGCCGACGGCACACATAGCAGGCGCGGAAACATACACCTTTTCCGCCTCTATTGCTGCAGAGGCAAACAATGCGTATTCCTTTTTCTCTTTTAGAAATTCGAAATTCGACATATTTGTATTCTCCCACCTTGTTACTCGTACTACCGGAAATAATTAAAGAAATAGCGGATCACCGGGTTATCCTTATATAAACTGCAGTTACCTGAAAAATCTCTGGCTACCAAATACGCTGATGTCAATTCATCCAGATCATCAACGATATTCAGGCTGAAAATAAAATCAACATTTGGCATAATATCTTTTGACTTAGTGTATGCATTATAACCGTCGATCTCTTTGTCGTAAGTAAAGCCGAATTTTCGTAAAACGGTCTTCTCGTTGGCAACGGTACCATAACAAAACATGCCAACCTTTATTGGAAAATCACCAGTATACCTTTGTTTAAGATTTTTAGCTGTATCGTTTATGGCTCTCAGTTCCTTTGCGGTGGCCTGGCTCTTTATTTCCATAAACATCAGACAGTCTTCCAAATCATAAAGGTTCAAATTGCCGATACGGGCACCATCTCGGAGCCATAAAAAATCGCCTTGTGTACTCTGCCAAGCGTCCTTACACAAAATACCAGATTTCAACAGCAGATTTGGAAACTCATCCTGGACAACTCTCCTAATGAATTTTTCCCGCAGTTCTCCCTTTGTCAGACAGTGAGATATGTTATCAGAAACCAAATATTGCATTTTCAGAACATTCTGTAGATATAAATCAACTTCGTCTCTAATAGTCAATATATCTCACCTCTCTTTTGGGCTATGCTACGCTGTAATATTTTGATTTGTCGGTCTGTTCGACGAATCGTAAAAACTCCCGTTGCTGCTCAATGGGGGGCAGAATAATCATTGATTTCAGTATGCCATCTTGTCCGATCGTGGTCATAGTTGCCGTTTTGGATTGTGCAATAACCTGCCGCCTAAAGAAATCGGTGGTAGACAGCACTTGCACAAATTCGGGAATACACTTTTGAAGATCCAACGGCAGTCGAATCACATGGCATTCAAACAGCACATTATGCGGTGCGCCTTTTGGTACTATAGACGCTTTACCTATGCCTTCTGCTACAAGCGATGACCGGCAGAAAAGCATGTCACCATATTTCACAGCGTACTTTGCTTCGTCGGCTTGTGTAGCGTTGGTTCTTGGTAGACTCTCGATGTTGGAGTACATCCTGTTTACGATGTTGGCTACACCAAGCACCTGTACATTGCCATCATCCCTATATGCTTCTCGTTTTGCAAAAAAGCCATTACTGACCTTGCCGCCGATAATCTCTGTGATGTTGACTACAGGCCATCCCTTCGGATTCTGTTCTGGATCACCGAACAGTTCGATAAATCGGGATTGGCAATCAGCCAATGAATTTCCGATGGGAGATCTTCACATTGTTCTGGTTCACCATTGCGTATTGCATGGTGGTGTCAATTTTTGCGTGTCCGAGGAGCTGTTGCACCTGTTCAATGGGCATCCCTTTGTCAATAGCTCGTGTTGCAAGCGTTCTGCGGAACTTATGCGGGTGAACTTTTGTTATTCCCAATCTTCGCCCCAGTTTTCGCAATCGAACTTCAACTCCGCTGATTTCTAGACGATTGAATGGCCTTAGCAGCGACACAAATAGCGCCGGGTTATTGTCGGTTCTGCTATCCAGATAGTTTTTGAGATGTATTTTCGTACGGGCGTCAAAATAGACGGGGCGTTCTTTGCTACCTTTACCGAACACTACGCATTCTCGGTTTTCAAAATCAATATCATCCTTATTTAGATGCACAAGCTCGCCAACACGCATACCCGTAGATGCCAGCAAATCGATCATTGCCAAATCCCGCAAACAGCCGCACTGGTCGCGCATGGTTTCCAGAGCTTCGTCTGTGTAGGTTTCCTTGACCGTTTTATTGGAGCGGATTTTGTGGATGCGACGTACAGGGCTTTTCAGTATGTAGTTCTCATCCTCCAACCATGTGAAGAAGCTGGACATAATCCTGCGAATATTGTCAATGTTTCCCTTGCTGCAATGGGTTTGCTGCTGGTAATCAGAGAGATATGTCCGCAAATCATCGGTTTGCATATGCGTCACATGGCAATCAACCGCCGCAAACAGCCTGCGGATTGAGGTTTCATAGTAGCGAAGGGTCTTATCACTACAGCCCTCAACCCGCTTGGCTGAGAGGAACATATCAAGCAGTTCTGCGTTGGTTTCTCTGTCTGGAGGCTGTATGCCGTTCTCATTTGCGGTGATTTGGACATTCCAAAAGGTGTGCTGCAGAACTTCCTGCAGATGTTCCATCTGGGCATTGTCCAGATAGGGGATCATTTGACGCGTGATTTCGGAAATAAGCTGGTTTTTCATGTTAATACACCTCTAAAATATTGATGTGTACCAACATCCTGCACCGGCTCATTAGCCAAAATACTGTTGCATAAGAGATTTCTTCAAAATCTCCAGTTCCTGCAGTCCTTTCTGAACTGCCAATTTTGATTTGTCGGTCTGTTCCTTGAACTGAACAAATTGCCGTTGCAGTTCAGTGGGTGGCAGATAAATTCCAATGTTTTGCATCTCTTGTGCATTGATATTGGCTTGGCCGATTGCAGCTTTACACATTCCAAGTAGCATCTGCTTTGAGAAATCCGTATTTAGGAATGCAGAGAGGAACTCGGGCAATACACGCTCTGTGACTCTGACACGAATAACAAAGCCCGCAAGTACCATCTTTTCATCTCGGTTATAGACACACGTCTTTCCGACCAGCTCTTTACTGTTTGTGCGGTTGAAAAGCACATCTCCACGCCGTACAGTACACTTATCTAATTCGTTATCGGGTATGTCAATACGTTTGGTGTCTGTTAAATCCAATTCTCCACCATAGGTAATATTGTTCATTCGGAGATATGGATATTTGCCTCCATCCACAGCGGGACGGCTGGATCCGTAACGTACATCCGCAACAATATCCCTTATGGTGGCCGTTTCCCATCCCTTAGGATTTGAAGGATATACTCCGAACAATTCGATAAATCGGGACTTGACGAGCTGATCTAAGTTGTGCAGTTCCTGCTGCTGCAAATCGATCAGTTGGCATATTTTATCCAATATACTTACAACACGACGCTGCTCATCCATATCAGGTACGTTGATCTCAATCTGCAACAAATTCGCTTTGGTTAAACTCGGTATTGTTACTGTTGTATTGAGCCGTTCAAAATCGAAATTGACGCAGAAATAGAACAGGTATTTGGGTAAGAGCACCTCTCTGTGTGCAACGAGGCCAAAAGCAGTGTCGACATTCCAAAAGGGTTCATCCACAAAAATCGGATTGTTGATGCTGCCTTTACGACCTATGACCACTGTCCCTGCATCACAAATGAAATCAGTTGCGTGCCCCATGACACCGCCGCTACCGTATATCGGATATTTCCCGTTTTCATTCTCTACTTGGCGCTGGTTGCGCCCGTTTCGAATATCCAATACGTCGGAAAACTTCATGCTGCCACCTCCATCTTACCACAAAGTTTTGATTTGTCGGTCTGTTCGACGAAGGCTGCGAACTGCTCCTGCAGCTCCATTGGAGGATACGGAAATGGATATGCCTTTAACTTATCCATCTGTATGCCGTCCTGTCCTGCGGTGCGCTTTGATAGTCCCTCAAGATATTCCAGCAGGCAGTCCTGCTTTAAAAACTGCCGGATAAATTCTCTGTTGCCCATTTTGGGGGTCGCCTTCATTAGCGCAACATTAAATGTTCCTTCTATGCCTTTCAGGATTTGAAAGATAGGAGGCCCGTATCGACCAATCATGATATCATCCGCCGTGCAAAAGCGTTTTGCCATCGTCTTTGGAATATAGGTGATGTATTTGTCGCTTTTGTAGTCTCGGATCTGAATCAACCTGATATTATCTGGCGACGCTTCGTATTCAAAGAACTTCTTATCTGGTTGGCTACCACCTTGGAAGTCAATCACTTCACCTACAGTGTAACACGGGAAGCCTTTAGGGTTAATCACCGGATCACCGAACAGTTCGATAAATCGGGATTTCACGAGCTTATCAAGTTCGCCCAGTTCCGCCTTTCGCATTTTAATTAGTAGCATCAGCTTTTCAAAACAGGTGGCAATCGCTTTTTGCTCAGCTATTTCAGGCAGTGGAATCTCAATGTTTTCAACAATTATTTTCGAAACTTCTTTGAATGTAGCTCCTCTGCCGAGCGAGTTTAGATAATCTGTCTTGCTTGACAGGAAAAAATACAAGTACTTACTATCAATTTTATCGCTGCAAATTAAATTTTTAAAGCCTTGGTTACAATACATCTCGCATCCAGCAATGGCGGTTTTACCAATCGGTGCTCTAGATGAGAGAATAACTGTTCCGGCAGGAAAAGGTTTTAGACCTGTCTTTGTAACCCCGAGTGCTGTGATGTGCCGTACTGAATCACTGATGATATAGCTGTCATCGTCCAGTTCAGCGGGAGTAATCCACTTGATATCTCCATCCCAATATTCAGAAACTGTGCTCTTTGGGGTGCTGCCAGATACGATAGTACAAACATCTCCCAATTTTGCTATCATAACATTTTCCTCAATTCTTTCAGACCAACTGCGATTTCTTCTTCTAACGCATCCAGCTTATCCATAATCTCCGCCGTTGAGGGATACTCCACAGCCACATACTCTGTTTTCTTGTATTTGTTGATAGAGAGGTCGTATCCATTGTCTACGATCTCCTGCTTCAGTACAAAGAAGCTCTGCTCGGTACGCTCACGTGCGGCCTCCTGATCCAGATGGTGGAATCTCTGAATGATGTCGGGGATATCGTTATCCGCAATCTCAGAACGCTTATCGTCGAGGCTGAAGCCATCGGCCTTCATGTCATAGAACCATACTTTGTCGGTACCACCCGCGCCGGTCTTTGTGAATACCAGCACAGCGGTGGAAACACCTGCGTATGGTTTGAATACACCAGACGGCATCGAGATTACTGCACGAAGCTGGTGATTCTCGACGAGCTCTTTGCGAATGGATTTATGTGCCGAGGACGATCCAAACAGCACACCATCCGGTACGATACAGGCGCACTGACCGCCCTTTTTCAGCATTCTGAGAAACAGTGCAAGGAACAGCAGCTCGGTTTTCTTTGTGTTTGTAACTGCTTTCAGGTTGTCGTTGATGCTTTCCGCATCCACGGTTCCCTTGAAAGGCGGATTCGCAAGGCACATGGTGAATTGTTCCGTAATCTGATTTTGCTTTGAAACGCTGTCTTTATAATCAATTTCCGGGTTACTGATGGAGTGCAGCATAAGGTTCATGGCTGAAATGCGGAGCATAGTAAAATCTGTATCAAAGCCTGTAAATGCAGGCCCCGCAAAATGCTCCCACTGTTCGGAGGTCATGGTATCCTCATAGTTGCGGCGAATATACTCTGATGCAGAGACCAGGAAGCCAGCAGTGCCGCAAGCAGGATCGCAGATAATGTCATCAGGGGTTGGCTGCAACAGCTCCACCATCATTTCGCGAATGTGCTTGGGCGTACGGAACTGACCATTTTGACCTGCTGTTGCCAGCTTGCCAAGCATGTATTCGTAAAGGTCGCCCTGCATATCCAGCTCTGCGATATCGTGTTCATAAAGATCGTCCAGTCCAGTGATGATCTTCTGCAAAAGCTGCGGCGTCGGGATGAGGAACATGGCATTGCTCATGTATCGTGCAAATGCTGTGGTGCTTTCATCCTTTTTTCCGGGCTCGTCCTCAATCTCAACAAGTTCGCCCTTCTCATTGAAATCAGGAAGCCGACCATATTTCATGCTCTTAATGGCGGGAAACACGCGCTGGGACATGATATCAAAAATTCTGCGAGGATCGTCATCTTTGAATTTACTCCAACGCATGGACTGTCCGGCAGTGGACTGGGGAAATATTTTTGGCATCTTTTCGCCGGTCATATTCTCAAATTCTTCGTTTTCAAGTTCTTTTTCGTCGAGAGAACGGATGAACATGAGGTATGTAAGCTGCTCGATAACAGTCAGTGGGTTTGCAATGCCACCAGCCCATATATCTGTCCAGATTTTGTCTACTTTATTTTTAATTGCGCCAGTTATCATAATTTATAGCCTCCTTGGAATAATAATACACCGCTTAGTGTCCATAAAAACGGACTAATCATGAACGATCTCCATGATGTCGCCGATATCAACCTCCAATGCACAGCAAACTCTTACAAGTACATCGAGCCGCACATATTCGCCTTTCGCGAGTTTTGTAACAGCTGCGGGACTGAGTTCTGCTGCCTCTTGCAGATCTTTCTTCTTCATGCCTCGATCAATAAGCAGCTTAAATAATTTTTTGTAAGAAACGCCCATTTGACAGTCCTCGCTTTCTTCACATATGAATTCAAAACTATTATATCACCAGCCTCAATCAAAAAACAAGATTATTCTAAAATTCGTGAAGTAAAACTTCATGTTTCTGAGAGTATATTTCGATATGCAACGCCTTCCCGAGTGGCGTACTCAATCGTGTTCTTAGTGCCGCTGGGCTGACCATTGAACACAGCAATTACCAGAGCCGAATGGTCTACCATCCACTCATTACGGATCTGGAAGCAGGAGCGGCTGTAACCTGGGCATATAAAGCGTACAAGGTCGGCAGCAGCCATGACGGCATTGTATCTCTCCTGCCAGTCAACACTCCATCCCTGCTCAAAGCCTTTGTAGGGGCTGGCACAGATCAGCTTTATATCCTGCCCCTCATCACGGAGCCGCAGTACAATCTCTGCGGCCCATATATCAACGCCACGAGCCATGCCAGATATGAACACATTCTTCCCGTCAGCAATTGTCTGCCTTATAGCGGCCTCAAGCCATTTTTTGACCACACGCTCCGGCTGATTGAGCTTTTCCGGCCGGTGTCCCGTAAAACACACCCTGCGCATCCGTTTTTCTCCCTCTGTCAGCATTGTCATCCCTCCCTGCTGAACTCCCGTTATTATACAGTTTAACATAACGGTATGTTCAGTACAAGTAGACCGTACAATGCAGTTTAGTTTGGGGGTAAAATAATTACAGGAAGGGTGGTGATGCTATGGACACGCATGAGAGGCTCCGGCAGCTCTTAAACGAGCGCGGGTGGACTGAGTATAGACTGGCAAAGAATTGCGGTCTGTCAGAGTCCACGATTGCGAATATTTATAGGAGAAATACTGTTCCCTCACTCGCAACGCTGGAAGCAATCTGTAATGGATTCGGCATCACAATGGCACAATTCTTTGCAGAGGGCGAGATGGTTGAAATCAGCCCAGAGCTCAAGGAACTGTTTGAAAACTGGGTCAATCTCACGCCGGAACAAAAGAAAGCGGCAAACCAGATGCTGAAAGCCATGAATAATGATAAGAGATAATCTACGTAGAAATAAGGGGCTGTAAAGCTTCTTATTTTTTTGTCTCCATACCGTTAACTTGAACGCTATTTGCCGTTTATATTAACGGTTTTCGTATTTTCAAGATATAATAGATTGCGCCGGCTCCGAGCTGCGGTGTGGGCTTATCCGCCTACATAATCTGCGGCAGGAGGAGGTGAATCTATGAAGATTACAAAGAAGCAACCACTTCGACCTCGCGGTCGTAGTGAGGAAAAAGGCAGTCCACGAAGAACGCCATCCGTGATGCATACACAAACGGTCCGCAAAAGGAGGTACAGATCATCCCAGCAAAAAAGGATGTGGGACTGGAAACCGAAAAGAAGAAACTTCGTGTATGCGCATACTGCCGTGTCAGCACGGATGAGGACACCCAGGCAAGCAGCTATGAGCTTCAAGTGCAGAACTACACGAAAATGATCCAAGAGAACGATGAATGGGAGTTCGCCGGTATTTTTGCCGATGAGGGTATTTCCGGTACTTCCGTTCTGCACCGTGAGCACTTTCTTGAAATGATAGAGAAATGCAAAGCGGGTGAAATCGACCTTATCATCACGAAGCAGGTCAGCCGTTTTGCCAGAAATGTTCTGGACAGCCTGAACTATATTTTCATGCTGCGAAAGCTCGATCCGCCCGTGGGCGTGTACTTTGAAACCGAAAAACTCAACACGCTGGATAAAAGCAGCGATATGGTCATTACCGTTTTGAGTCTCGTGGCACAAAGTGAGTCTGAGCAAAAATCCAACAGCCTGAAATGGTCATTCAAGCGCCGAAGAGCGCAGGGCCTTGGAATTTACCCCAGCTGGGCGCTGCTTGGCTATCGGCTGGATGATGAAAAGCAATGGGAAATCGTAGAAGATGAAGCGGATATAGTCAGGGCCATATACAGTCTCTACCTTGACGGCTATTCATCCACGCAAATTGCAGAGCTGCTGACAAAAAGCGGCATTCCCACTGTAAAAGGTCTATCGGTTTGGAGTTCCGGCAGTGTCCTGGGCATCCTTAAAAACGAAAAGTATTGTGGTGATGCTCTGTGTCAAAAAACAGTTACGATAGACTTTTTCACGCATAAGAGTGTAAAGAACAACGGCCTGGAACCGCAGTATTTCGTTGAGGGGCATCATATCCCCATCATCGAGAAAAACGACTGGCTGTTGGCGCAGCAGATCCGCAAAGAACGGCGGTATAGGAAACGGCGCAACACGCATCGAAAACCACGCATTGTGGTCAAAGGCGCACTGTCCGGTTTCATGATCGTCGACCCATCGTGGGACGAGGAGTATGTGGACAGTCTGCTTTTCTCCGTAACCCAGAAACCGGAACCCGCCTCGGTTGCTGCCGAGGAGGACCACAACTTTATTGTAATTGAAAAGGAGTAACTACCATGTTTGAAAAATTTACTGTCATTGATCTCATCAAAACCCGTTCTGCTTCTGTCTGCACCTTTACCGGAAATGTGGTAAAGTTCAACATCCAGACCGCGCAGGAGCTGCATTTCCCTGAGTACATCCAGTTCCTGATTGAGCCGAAGTCCAAGCAGTTCGCCATCCGTGCCTGCAAGGAGGACGCCCCGAATGCCGTGCGCTTCTCCAAGCCGGAGGGCGAACAGAAAGCGCAGGTCAAAATCAGCAACGCCACGGTGGTGGATCTGGTCAGAAAACTGATGGACTGGAATGCCGAGGATAACTGGAACGTCCCCGGTATTTACTTTGCCGAGGAGCAGGGTATCATGTATGCACTTGAATCTGCGTATGCTCCGAAAGCAAAAGGTGGCTGGGCTGCCCGCCGCGAACGTGAAGCCGCTGCGGCTTTAGCCGAAAGCACCATTGATGACGAGGAGATTGAAAAGTAAGTAAAAGATGCCGGACTGTTCTGATAAATGATGCCAGTCCGGCATCATTTATCCTCAGACGTAGAAAGTCCCGTCGTTCACCATAGAACCAATAGCAATTATGAACGTTTTGTAAACTGTTAACCTACCACTTGACAAGCAAAACCTTCGCGTGCTATTCTGTTAGCTGTAAGGCTAACGCCTATGCTTAATATTCACCGTCATGTCAAAAGTCCTGTGTTTTATTGTTATCATAAGAGTTTTTGGAATATGTGATTGAGTTTATAGCAGGCAATTAAAGAAAAGGTGAACCGACTTATGAATAGACTTGAAAGTTATGCAAATTTTGGAGAACTACTTGCAGCATTGAGAGAGGAACACGACTTTACACTCAGAGAGCTGGCTCGTCAATTGGGAGTATCAGCGCCATTTTTAAGCGATGTTGAGAAAAATCGTTCCGCACCTCTGACAAAAGACCGACTGGACAAGGTCGCAGAAATACTACATCTGAACACAGACGAAAAAACCGCTATGTTTGACTTGGTGGGTCGTCAACGCAATACCGTTGCCCCTGACCTGCCTGACTATATTATGGGACGTGATTATGTGGCGGCTGCCCTCCGCACTGCCCGTGACCTTAACGCCGGAGAAGCAGAGTGGTTAAAGTTTGTTGAGGATTTGAAAAAACGGGAGGGCTAAATACGCCTATGTTTAAACCTCGATTCGCAACAAGCCACACACTCGTCCCCATTTTGAGTAAGGACACCATTAACGACATTGGTGAAAAGTTGGTGGAGGATTTCTGTCCTCAAGCGATGACTACTCCGACTGAAATTGATGTTGATCGTTTTATCACCCGGTATTTAGGTCTGGAGCAGGACTTCCAATACCTGTCACATTGTGGTGTCTTTCTCGGAATGACCGTTTTCAACGATACCGACCGCGTCCCCGTATTTAATCCGGATCGCTGGGAGGCAAAGTACATTCCCGTCAAAGCGGGAACAGTGATTATTGACAATATCCTCTTAGAGGAAAATCAGGAGCATCGATATCGCTTCACCTGTGGTCATGAAGCTGCGCATAGTATCCTTCATGCAGAATACTTCAAGGCGCAGGCTAAGAAAGCACAGCTCAGTGACAATGGAGTTCAGATGGTGCAGTGCCGCCGCAGCACGGCTCAGTACGGAAAGGGTTGTCGAGCAAAAACGGATTCTGATTGGCTTGAATGGCAGGCAAACCAGTTGGCATCAGCAATCCTGATGCCGAAGAGCATGGTGATTGCGAAAGTAAGAGAAGCTAGGCGCATTTACCGAAACAATGTGAATGCCCCTATGCAGGCAGTAGCCGAGACATTTAATGTCTCCAATGACGCAGCCTTCTATCGGCTACAAGATTTGGGGCTGCTGCAAAGGTGATAGTGTTTCCCGATGTTAAGTCAGCGGGTTTTCCCGCTGACTTTTTTTGCTCCAAATGTTAGGTGTTAAGCTAACACTTGATAAAAGAAAACAGTGGCATAACAGAACTGCATCGACTCGCATGATTTCAGGAAATGTCCAGGCATTATACAAGGGACGGTTTATGACAGATTCAAAGCATAGAGATGGTACTGCGGAAACACGACTTTTTATTCGCTTGAACTACCCATTTTCTTCGTGTAAAATTTAGGCACAGAGCGAGGTGGTACTATGAAACTGACTGAAGAACAACTCAACATCATCTGCCATTACACCGATGGATACCGCATTGATCGGCAAAAGCTGATTTCCTATCTTGAGAAGCACCGAATCATTAAGGGCGAGGTTTTCGAATACTGCACAAAGGTCAGTAAAAAAGGTCTCGGCGCCCGCGGTTACTGTATGTATTTGGAAGAGGCCCCCATGTATACCCCAGTCGACCGCGAAACATTCATTCGCCGAATTCCATTCTACTTTTATCAAATGCCGATGGGAGGAGAGCGTCGGAGCGGGCTTTCGCTTATCATCCCACTCCCAGATAATGACAGTTCTATTGGTGAAGACTACGATGCCTTTTATGCCGATCTTGAATGGATGCTGTACGATCTCGGTATTCCTGTAGAGACAATTTGCTCCTACGCAAGGGAGCAGGTCGCCCCCGCACCAAAGCCGAAAGATGAAGCCACCAAAGGAATGTTCCCTGTTAAGTTTTCGCATTCGGTATTTCGAGCGGGTGGTCTGAACGGAAGAGAACTTTTCCGCTCTTGGCGTCATTATCTACATCTCTGCGTTGAGAATGGTTTGAAGGATTTTGTACCCGCAAGGTTTATTACCGCCTATAACGAAGCACTTGTAAAAGCCGGAGAAAAGCCGATCATCTATTATCCCGTGAAGGACTATGGGTCTGCGTACATCAAGGATGAGAATGCTATCGTATGTAACGGACATTTTCCATGCGATGGACGCGGAACCCCAATTTTTGAATGGACCTCGATACTGGTAAAACACCCAGCAGCCATTTCATATAGCGGTGAAAAATCCAGATGCGGAGAACTCCGTATTACGCTTGGCCCGAAGAGCATTGTATATGTTCTTGATGATGAACCAGAAGATGGCACTGAACCGGAATGGCAACAACTTTATGCAGGTCCCCAAACGATGGAGTTCGACAACGAAGCTCTGAGGGATTTCCGAAAAGCGAAGAAAATGACGCAGAGTAATGTGGCTGATGCTATTGGAACATCTGTTCGGACCTATCAGAAATGGGAGAGCGGTGAAACCACCCCAGACGGCCACTATCTGCTCCGACTGATGAATTGGCTCGATATTGACAGTGTTCAGAGCCTTGTAAAATACATCGACCCACCTGATAGCGAAGGAGGCTGACCAACATGAAAAAAAGTCGATTAATCTATTCTCCTATTGAGCACATCCCGATCGGGGAGCCTGTTATCCTTCCCAACGGAGGACATGGTATCCGTCTCAAATGGCGCAGAGGAGATAGGGATGTGACAGAGACGGTCACGTTGGACAAGTTGCACGAGCTGGTCGTGCAGGGAAAAAACAAAACCAGTGAGCAGAACTCCCCATAACGGAGGAGTTCGCTCTCGTCAATTAAATCGCTCAATACACGAGCCTGAACCGAATGTGAGTTTGGCCGGTACGAGCATCTCGCGGAAAACATATCCGCAGGTGTTTGTACCGGCCTTTTTTATTTTCAAAATAAGGAGGAATGCCTATGACCCAAGTCAAAGACCTGAATCACAAGCGAGTATGCGACATCAGCGATGACGGGAAAGTCGCCTACATCCGGCGAGGGGACTGCGTGACCAAGATTACCGCCGACAAGGACGGTAACCTTAAGATCTCCCACGAAAAGTCCCCGATTGCCTCATAGCACTAACAACCACATAATCAACACCAACGATCCGCCAGAACGCAAGACGGCAGTGCGGGATCTGAATTCTCCCATATAGGAGAAGCAGGTCTCACCCTGCCGTCTTTTCTGTTTTTAGCGGATTCGGCGGCTCTGGACGGATTGCAAAATCTGAAAGGAGCCAAATTTATGAAAATCAAGTACGCATTCCAGGATGGATCTGTGACGGAAGTCGAGGTTTCCGATGAAATCGGTGCCGTCATTATCGACCTGGACCGCCAGGAGTACAACATCAACCACAAGGAAACCCGTCGGCATTGTTCCCTGGACGCTTTTAACCTGGACGACGCACTGTTCCCCTCAGATGACGATGTCGAGGCGGAGGTTTCCACCAAAGACGAATACCGCAGGCTGTATGCAGCCATCGCCCAGCTTTCTCCCCGACAGCAGTATCTTATCCAGCAGGTTTTCATCAAAGGGAGAAAGTACACAGATATTGCTCGCGAGGAGGGCGTGGACCGTACCGCAATCAGCCACGCCACCTACCGTGCATTGAAAAAATTAAAAAAATTCCTCGCATAGACCGTCCCATTTTGCCGTTCCCGTGGCCTACCTGTGAAGGGCACAACAAATCCGCTCTTCGGAAAGGACGGTAACCCCGTATGAGACACAACTTGAATATTCGTGTTTCAGACAAGCCCCAAAACGGCGGTGTGGTCGCTTGCAGAACGGTCAGCATCCGTGAAAAGCTCTTCACCCTGCTCCTGGGTCCCAAGCAAAGGGTCATGGTCGTGGTTCCCGGCAGCAGTGTCGAGTCCATTGCCATCACCGAAGTTCCGATGGGAGGTGGCACACATGAGTAAGGTCAAGCTCCTGCTCGATGTGGTCGAGGATCTTCGCTCACTGGCGGACAGCGTTCAGGCTGTGGCAGATACCATGCTGCAGAATGAGCCGACTGTTGATGCAGAGCCGAAGGCTCACGCTCCCGTTCCCAAAAAGGAATTGACGCTGGAAGAAGTCCGGGCAGTCCTCGGTGAAAAGAGTCGGGCCGGATTCACGGCTGAGATCCAGGCACTCCTTAAAAAGTACGGCGCTCCGAAGCTCTCCGGCATCGACCCCAAGCACTATGAGGTGCTGCTCAAGGACGTGGAGGTGCTGAAAGATGCCCCCTAATCGTCACGCAGTCCTCTCGGCGTCCTCCTCCCACCGCTGGCTTCACTGCAACCCATCCGCCCGGCTGGAATTGGAGTTCGAGGACAGAGAAACGGAGGCTGCCGCAGAAGGTACAGCGGCTCATGCCCTTGCAGAACACAAGCTCCGTAAGGCACTGAAGATGCGCTCCACCCGCCCTGTCAGCAAGTACGATTCCGATGAAATGGAGATGTACACAGACGGCTATGTGGAATTCGTTCTGGAAGCCATCGAGGAGGCCCGGCAGGATTGCCCGGACCCAAAGGTGCTCATTGAGCAGCGGCTGGACTTCTCCTGCTATGTGCCGGACGGTTTCGGGACCGGCGACTGCCTCATTGTGGCGGACAAGCTCCTACACATTATCGATCTGAAGTACGGCCAGGGCGTGTTGGTGAATGCCGAGGAAAATCCGCAGATGATGCTGTATGCGCTCGGCGCACTCCGCATCTTTGATTGTCTCTACGACATTGAGACGGTTTGCATGACCATCTACCAGCCGCGCCGGGAGAATGTCAGCACATGGGTCATTTCCGTTGCCGAGCTTCGGGATTGGGCGGAAAAGACACTGAAACCCAAGGCCGAGCTTGCCTTCAAAGGAGAAGGCGAATACTGCCCCGGAAGCTGGTGTCAGTTCTGCAAAGCGGCGGTCAAGTGCCGTGCCAGAGCCGACGCAAAGCTGCAGCTTGCAAAATACGAGTTTTCGCAGCCACCTCTGCTCTCCGATGCGGAGATCGGCGACATTCTCGGCAAGCTGGATGACCTCACCAAATGGGCAAATGAGCTCATGGCCTATGCTCAGGACGCAGCGGTCAACCACGGAAAACAGTGGCCCGGCTACAAGCTGGTGGAGAGCCGCACCAATCGCAAATACACCGACGAGTATGCCGTTGTCGCAGCCGCCCGTGCGGCCGGGTATACCGACATCTTCAAGAAATCGCTCATCCCCATCACCGAGATGGAGAAGCTCATGGGCAAAAAGACCTTTGCCGAGGTGCTCGGCAGTCTGGTCGTCAAGCCCGCAGGAAGGCCGACGCTCGTCCCTGCATCCGACCGGCGTCCGGCTATTACGACCACGGGTGCAAAACAAGACTTTACTGACTACAAAGGAGAACTGTAATTATGGCTAACAAGATGAATTCGACCAAAGTTGTGACCGGCGTTGTTCGCCTGTCCTACGCAAATGTATGGGAGCCTGCCTCCATCAACGGCAGCAACCCCAAGTACTCCGTGTCCCTCATCATTCCAAAATCCGACAAGCAGACCCTCGATGCCATCAACGCCGCTGTGGACGCTGCCATCAAGGAAGGTGTCGCCAAGTTCGGCGGCAAAATCCCAAACAAGGCGGCTCTGAAGCTGCCCCTCCGTGACGGTGATACCGAGCGTGACGATGAAGCCTACAAGAACAGCTTCTTCGTGAACGCCAACAGCACCACCGCTCCGCAGATCGTAGACCGCAGCGTCCAGCCCATCCTCGACCGCTCCGAGGTGTATTCCGGCTGCTACGCCAGAGTATCTGTAAATTTCTACGCTTTCAACTCCAACGGCAACCGCGGCATTGCCTGTGGTCTTGGCAACATCCAGAAGGTTCGTGACGGTGAGCCTCTCGGCGGCAAGTCCTCTGCGGCTGACGATTTTGCCACCGACCTGGACGACGATTTCCTGTCCTGAGAAAGGAACGGTGAACAGCTATGACTGAATGCCAGGAATTGATGCTCGCTGTCTGCTTCGGTGGAATGGTCGGCTTGATTGTCGCAGAAATCAGTTTCCTCATTGCGGAAATGGTTCGTTGTATCCGAACTAAGCACCGCAAGCGCAAGGAAGAAAAAGCCGCCCGGCAGCAGAACAAGTAATCGAGGATGGGCGGCAGAGTACACAGCTTTGCCGCCCTTTCCCCGCAATAGGAGAAACCATGAAAAATCTAAGTATCGATATTGAGACATTCTCCTCCGAGAACCTTACCAAGTGCGGTGTGTATCGTTACGCCGAAGCCCTGGACTTCGAGGTCTTGCTCTTCGGCTACTCAGCGGACGGTGCTCCGGTGAAGGCCGTAGACTTTACCGCCGGAGAAACACTTCCCGCCGATGTCCGCTCTGCGCTGACCGACCCCACCGTGACAAAATGGGCATTCAACGCACAATTCGAGCGCGTGTGTCTGTCCCGCTATCTCGGGTACCCGACCGGACAATATCTTGACCCGTCCTCCTGGCACTGCACGATGGTCTGGGCGGCGACCCTGGGACTGCCGCTTTCTTTGGAAGGCGTCGGTGCTGTGCTGGGCCTCGAAAAGCAGAAGCTCAAAGAAGGCAAAGACCTCATCCGGTATTTCTGCACTCCGGCAAGAGCCAGAGACGGTTCGCTGATTCGACATCTTCCGACAGACACGCCGGAAAAATGGTCGCTGTTCAAAGCCTACAACCTACGGGATGTGGAAACGGAAATGGCTATTCAGCAGAAGCTCTCCAAGTTCCCAGTCACAGAGTCAGAGTGGCACAACTACACCCTCGACCAGCAGATCAACGACCGGGGCATCATGCTCGACCGCACCCTCGTCACCCAGGCAATCCGCTGCGACGAGCGTTTCAAGCGGACGCACATGGAGCAGGCGCGCTCGGTGACCGGCTTGGATAACCCCAACAGTCCGGTGCAGCTCAAGGCGTGGCTTGCCGAGAAAGGCGTGGAAGCAGATTCGCTCTCCAAAGCTGCCGTGGCAGAAATGCTTGAAAAAGCGGACGGAGAAATCGAACTCGCTCTTTCCCTGCGGCAGGAGCTCGCCAAGAGCAGCGTCAAGAAATACACCGCCATGCAGACGGTAGTCGGCTCGGATGACCGTGCCAGAGGGCTGATCCAGTTTTATGGAGCCAACCGCACCGGACGCTATGCCGGTCGACTCATCCAGGTGCAGAATCTGCCGCAGAACCATCTGCCGGATCTGGACACTGCACGGGCA
This sequence comes from uncultured Clostridia bacterium, assembly GCA_934643535.1. Lineage (GTDB taxonomy): Bacteria > Bacillota > Clostridia > Christensenellales > Aristaeellaceae > Limiplasma. The sequence continues at coordinate 16,823 of CAKUCE010000020.1, forward strand.
CTAGTCCGCAGCGGCAATACGGACGCCGTGGAAATGCTCTATGACTCCGTGCCGCTGGTGCTGTCCGAGCTTATCCGCACTGCTTTTGTGCCGAAACCCGGCTGCCGCTTTTATGTGGCAGACTTCTCTGCCATCGAGGCGAGAGTCATCGCGTGGATCGCCGGAGAGCATTGGCGGCAGGAAGTTTTTGCAAAGGGCGGCGACATTTACTGCGCTTCCGCTTCGCAGATGTTCCATGTCCCCGTGGAAAAGCACGGCGTGAATGGTCATCTGCGGCAGAAGGGCAAAATTGCCGAGCTGGCTCTGGGCTATGGCGGCTCCGTGGGTGCACTGAAAGCAATGGGCGCATTAAATTACGGCTTGCAGGAAGAAGAACTGAAGCCGCTGGTGGATGCGTGGCGGCTTTCCAATCCCCACATTACAAAATTCTGGTGGGATGTAGATAAGGCAGCTTCCACTTGCGTCCGGGAGCGAACCGCCACGGAAACACGCGGCATCCGCTTTTACTATCAGAGCGGCATGATGTTCGTGGTGCTGCCCTCCGGCAGACGGCTCGTGTATGTGAAACCGAAGATGGGTCTGAACCGCTTCGGCAACGAGTCTGTGACCTATGAGGGTGTGGGCGAACAGAAAAAGTGGCTGCGGCTGGAAAGCTACGGACCCAAGTTCGTGGAGAACATCGTCCAGGCAACGGCGCGGGACATTCTTGCGGAAGCCATGCTCCGTCTGAATGCCGCAGGCTACCGGATCGTCATGCACGTTCATGATGAGGCAGTTATCGAAGCGCCGCCGGATACCTCTTTGGAGGATATCTGCTCCGTCATGGGGCAAACGCCCACTTGGGCATCGGGACTGCTGCTCCGGGCAGACGGCTATGTCTGCGATTTTTACAAGAAAGACTGAGGTGACCCAAATGGGAGTCAATAAATTCAATTCTGAGGGGTACTACGACCCTACCGCCTATGAAGCGCTGACCAAGATTGAGCAGGAAGCCAAGGCACTTTGAGCCTTCCGTCCTGTGGTGTATATCTGCTCTCCGCTTGCCGGGGACATGGTGAAGAACCAGGAGAACGCCCGTACTTACTGCCGCTTCGCCGTGGACGCCGGGTACATCCCCATTGCCCCGCACATCTACTTCCCCCAATTCATGAATGACAATGACCGAAAAGAGCGTGACCTGGCGCTGTTCATGGACATCGTCCTGCTCTCTAAGTGCGCCGAACTGTGGGTATTCGGAGAGAGAATCAGCAGCGGTATGAGCATTGAGATTGAGAAGGCAAAACGAAAAGGTCAGCTTATCCGCTACTTTACCGAAAACTGTGAGGAGGTACGCAGATGAAGATCGCAGTTGGCAACAGCCGCATGGATAAAAAATGGAAGAACCAGGACATTTCCTGGGCGGATCTCTGTGCCCGCTGCGGCAGCACTATCCGCACCACGGAAACGGTCGAAGAATACCGCAAGCTGAAAAAGGGTCAGCAGGACGGCATCAAGGATGTGGGCGGGTTTGTGGGCGGTCACCTTCGGGAAGGCAGGCGCAAAAACGGCATGGTGCTGTGCCGCTCTCTGCTGACGCTGGATATGGACTACGGCACCCCGGACATCTGGGATGAAATTACGCTGTTCCACGATTTCAAATGCTGCGTCTATTCCACCCATAAACACACGCCGGAGCATCCCCGCCTCCGTCTGCTTATCCCGCTGAAACGGGAGATCAGCGAAGAAGAATATCCGGCAGTCGCACGAATGGTGGCAAAGGAGATCGGCATCGACCTCTTTGACGATACCACCTACGAGGCGTCCCGTCTCATGTACTGGCCTTCTACCTCCGCCAACGGCGAGTTCTTCTACAAGGTGCAGGACGGCGCAGAGCTTGACCCGGACGAATACCTTTCCCGCTACGATGATTGGCGCGACGCCTCCACCTGGCCGGTATCCAGCCGCCAGTCCGAGGTGGTGCAGCACAGCATTGCCCAGCAGGCCGATCCGCTGACAAAGCCGGGTGTGGTGGGTGCTTTCTGCCGTGCCTATACCGTGGAGGAAGCCATCGACACCTTCCTCTCGGATGTATATGCACCGTCTGCCATGAACGGGCGCTACGACTATATCCCCGCCGATTCCTCTGCCGGTGTCATCATCTACGATGGGAAATTCGCATACAGCCACCATGCCACAGACCCGGCCTGCGGTCGGCTGTTGAACGCCTTTGACCTGGTGCGGCTGCACCGGTTCCGTGACCTGGACGATAAGTGCGCACCAGATACCGCCCCCGGCAAGCTCCCGTCCTTCCAGGCAATGTCGGACTTTGCCCTCAAGGACGAGAAGGTCAAAGCGGTGTTTGCCGAGGAGCGCAAAGCCCAGGCAAACGAGGAGTTCTCTGACGAGGATTGGCAGAACGCCTTAGAACTGGACAAGACCGGCAAGGTAAAAAACACGCTGCAGAACCTCACCTTAATTCTCATGAACGACCCGCTTTTGAAGCCGCTGGTATTCAATCAGCTTCTGGACGGCATGGAGATCAAGGGTGAGGTGCCTTGGCGGCACCCATCAAAATTCTGGCGGGATGCGGACGATGCCCAGCTTATCAGCTATGTAGATTCCCACTACGGCACGTTCTCTGCACGAAATTACGATATCGCCGTGGCGAAGGTCACGGATGATCGGTCCTACCATCCCATCCGTGAGTTTATCGAAAATCTGCCGGAATGGGACGGCGTAAAGCGAGTGGATACGCTGCTCATCGACTATCTCGGTGCCGACGATAACGAGTATGTCCGTGCCGTCACCCGGAAGACCCTCTGTGCCGCCATCAAGCGTGTGCTGTATCCCGGCTGCAAATTTGACTCCATGCTGGTGCTGAACGGTCCCCAGGGTGTCGGCAAAAGCACCCTCATTGCAAAGCTCGCCGGAGAGTGGTTTTCCGACAGCCTGAACCTAAGCGATACCAAGGACAAGACCGCCGCCGAGAAGCTGCAGGGGTACTGGATCTTGGAGATCGGCGAGCTGGCAGGTCTGAAGAAGGCCGAGGTGGAGACGCTACGGTCCTTCCTCTCCCGACAAAACGACATTTACCGTGCTGCTTTCGGCAAACGGGCAACGCCGCATTTGCGTCAGTGCGTGTTCTTCGGCACCACCAACGCCGAGTCCGGCTACTTACGGGATACCACCGGAAACCGCCGCTTCTGGCCGGTCAAGACGCCGGGTACAGGCACTAAGCGCTCCTGGGATCTAACGCCAGAGACTATCTGCCAGATCTGGGCGGAAACGCTGGTGTATGTGAAGCAGGGCGAAAAACTCTACCTGAGTGCCGAATTGGAAGCGTTGTCGAAAGCCGAACAGCGTGAGGCGATGGAGTCCGACGAGCGTGAAGGGCTTGTCCGTCTGTATCTGGACACGCTGCTCCCGGTGGATTGGGACGGCATGGACATCTTTGAGCGTCGGAACTTCCTCACCGACAGCGACTTCGGCGATACAAAAAAGCCGGGTACGGTCAAGCGCACCCAGGTGTCCAACATGGAGATCTGGTGTGAGTGCTTCGGCAAAGAGCGCGCCAACATCCGCAGGACGGACAGCAACGAACTGACCGCCATTCTTGCCCGTCTGGGCTGGAAGCGGCTAGACAGCAAGGTGCGCATCCCGCTCTACGGTCCGCAGTACGTCTTTGTTCCCAAGGAGTGTTCCCAATGAAAAAGACTGTACCCACCATCCTTCGGAACAAGTTCCGGGGAGAAGCATACCCGCTCGGCACATTTATGGGAACACCTCATGGGAACGGCGGCGGCCCCATAAGTACCAAAGAAAACTGGCGGTCTTGTTCCTGTGTTCCTAACCTTTCTTATATATCGAAAGAAGTAAGAATAAAGAGCAACAAGTACGCAATA
>CAKUCE010000021.1 GCA_934643535.1 uncultured Clostridia bacterium
CAGGAGGAATGACCCTCCTGCGGGTTTTGCCTTTTACGGTTCTTTTTCCCGTTTTTCCTCTGCCTGCCAGACCAACTGCTCCAAATATTCCCCGCTGGTCAGACGGCGCGACGCGGCCCGTTCCAGCGCGTGACGGTATGCCTCCCGATCCATCTGCACGCAGACGCTCACCTTGTCCGGCGCGCACAGGCCAAAGGGTTCATCCAGTCCTTGGGGGTCGGTAAAAAGTCTGCTCTTCATGGGCGCTCCCTCCGCTGCATCCTATGCCGCAGACAGCGGCGGGTTCCATGGGGCAGTGTTCCCCGTCAAAGGCTGCATCATACAGAAAAAGTTAAAACAGGCCCGCTTCTTTTTTAGGGAAGCGGGCCTGTTTGCTATGATCGTTTTTAATTCCGGGCCGTGACCAGATGCAGCAGCACCTTGACGCATTTTTCCATTTCGGGCACGGAGACGTACTCCATCAGGCCGTGGCCGTTGTAGCCGCCGGTGGGCAGATTGGGGCAGGGCAGCCCCTCCCACGAAAGCCGCGCGCCGTCGGTGCCGCCGCGGATAGCGATGATCTGCGGCTCGTCTCCGGCGGAACGGATGGCGTCCAGCGCCCGCTTCGTCACTTCGGGATAGCGGTCGATGACCTCCCGCATGTTGCGGTAGCTGTCCTTCAGGGTGACGCGCACGGTGCCCGCGCCGTATTTCTGATTGAGGTAAGCCTCGGCGGCCAGCATCAAAGCCTCCTTGGTCTCCAGCTTGGCCGCGTCATGATCCCGCAGGATGTATTGCAGTACGGCGCCGCTTTCGTCACCCTGCATCCCGCACAGGTGATAGAAGCCCTCCCGGCCCTCCGTATGCTCGGGGCATTCGGCGGCGGGCAGCATGGCGTTGAACTCCATGGCGATCTTGCTGGCGTTCTTCATCTTGTCCTTGGCGCTGCCGGGATGGATGTTGAAGCCCTTGACCTCCACCAGCGCGGAGGAGGCGTTGAAATTTTCGCACTCGTATTCGCCCACGCCGCCGCCGTCCACCGTGTAGGCAAAGTCCGCGCCGAAGCCCTTGATGTCGAAGTCATCCGCGCCCTCGCCGATCTCCTCGTCAGGGGTGAAGCCCACGCAGATTTTGCCGTGCTTCAGGTCGGGGTTGGTCAGCAGGGTCTCGCACAGGGTCATGATCTCGGCAATGCCCGCCTTGTCGTCGCCGCCCAGCAGAGTGGTGCCGTCGGTGACGATCAGCTCGTGGCCCACGTGGCGCTTCAGGCATTCAAATTCCTCCGGCTTCATGACCACGCCGTTGCCCACGTCCAGCTCGCCGCCGGAATACACCAGACAGCGGGGATGCACCGGGCCCGTGGGCACGGCGGACACCGTGTCCATGTGCGCGATCAGGCCGATGGCGGGCTGATCCGGCACGTTGGCGGGAATTTCCGCATAGACGTAGCAGGTGGGGCTGACGCGGACGTTCTCCGCGCCCATTTCCTTCAGTTCCTTTTCCAGCAGCCGGGCCATATCCCACTGCCTTTCGGTGGAAGGATGGGTTCCGGTCGTTTCGCTGGAGCCGGAGTCGATGACCACATAGTTGAGAAACCGTTCTTTCACATTCATGGGACAGTACCTCCTTGAAAATCAGAATGAGCGCAGTTGAGTCAGGACGATGCTGCTTTCCCGGGCCAGCAGGGCATGCTTCGGCGCGGCGGGGAAGCCTTCGACGCTGCCGCCGGCATGGCAGCAAAGCATCATTTCCGCGAAATCCATCCCGGCGGCCATGGAGAAGCCTACGCCGCCGGAGAATCGGGGGTTGACTTCCAGAAAGAAGAAATCATCCCCATGGTGGATGAACTCCATGTTCACCACGCCCACCAACCCGACGGCCTCCGCGATGGCGGCGCAGACGGCTTCCAGCGGATGGCCGGGCAGCACCTCCACGGTCATGCCCAGCCCGCTTTTGTTGCGCAGAAGCTCCTGACGGGCGGCGGCGCGGGTATGCCCGGCGGCGTCCCGGGCCACGTCCACACAGAAGATAGCCCCGTCCAGAAAAGGCTGCACGATGCAGTCCTCCCGGCCCGCCAGCGCCGTCTGGTAGCTCTTTTCATCCGCCGCCACAGCCTGCCCCAGACTGGAACGCCCCGACCGGGGCTTGACCATCACCGGGAAGGAAAAGGGGCAGGGCTGCCCCGGCACGGCGGCCTCCGTGGGGATCAGCCGGCAGACCTGCTTTTCCGCCAGAAAACGGTTCATCGTGTCCTTGCGGCGGCACAGAGCGGCGACCCGCTCTTCCGGCACGCAGACGGTGCAGCCCAGCGCCCGGAATTCGGCCTTTCGGGGGGACAGCACGTCCACCTCCGGGTCGGTCAGGGGAATAAGAAAATCCAGCCGGTCCCGGCGGACGGCTTCCTTCAGCTGCTCCACGTAGGGTTCGCCCTCCGTGGCCAGCCGGGCCTGAAAGAAATCCAGCTCTCCGGCCAGCGCCGTCCATTCCCGGGGATAAATATCGCAGCCGAACACGATGTGCCCCAGCGCCTGATAGCGCCGCGCGGCGGGGGCCGCGGCCATGGAGCCGATGGCTGTCAGCAGAATGCGGCTCATGCTTCCGTCCCTCCTTTGGATCGGGCGGCCTTGCGGCGAAGGGCCGCCGCCATCTGCACAAGGCAGCGGAAGCTCTCCGGCTTAAACAGCAGGCTCATGCCGCCGTAAAGAAGTACGCCCGCCGCCACCTGAACCAACAGCAGCGGCAGGTTGCCAAGGGGCAGACGGCCCAGCGCGCTGACCGCCAGGAACATGACAAGACTCATGCCTATGGGCGGCAGAATATCCCGGATCTGTTCCCAGTAGCCGTAATGGATCAGCTTTTTGTTGGGGAAGGCGTTCACGAACGACGAAATCACCGTGGAGACCACCGCGCCCCACACGATGGGCTTAACGCCCTCAAAGCAGAATACGGTGACGCACAGAATAGCGATGCCGTAGCTCTTTTTGACGATCTCCAGTTTCAGAAAAACGTCGCTGCGGCCCATGGCGTTGATGGCCTGCAGGTTGGCGGTGTGGATGGGATAAAAGGCGAAGTCGATGCAGCAGATCTGCAGAAAGGGCACGCAGGGCAGCCATTTGTCCGTCAGAAGCAGGCTCACCAGCGGACGGGCCACCGCCGCCAGCCCCGCCATCAGCGGCAGCACCAGAAAGCTGGAGGCCATGATGGAGCGGCGCATGGTCTGCTTCATCCGCTCCAGATCGTCCTGCTGCTCGGACAGAACCGGCAGCATCACGCTCTGGATGGAGCCGTTCACCGCGTTCATCAGAAGCTCCGGGAACTGCTTGCCCCGGTTGAAATAGCCCAGCGCCTCCGAGGAAAACTTCTTGCCGATGACAAAGGAGCGCAGGTGCTGATAGCCCGTGTCCATCAGGCTGGACAGAAGCAGCTTCCAGCCGAAGGAAAACAGGCTTTTCACCCGGCGGAGGGAAAAGCGGAAATGGGGCCGCCAGCGCACCAGAACGAGCAGAAGGATGCACAGGCTGAACTGATTGGTCAGCTGCTGCCCCACCAGCGCCCACACGCCCAGGCCCCGCAGCGCCATGCCGACGCCCACGCAGCCGGACAGCACCGTGGCGGCCAGACTGGCGGTCATCAGCTTGCGGAAGGACATTTCCCGGGCAATGACCGCGTTCTGTACGCTGGTCAGCGCCCCGGGGAACAGAATCAGCGCCAGCACCCGCAGGTAGCCTGCCAGTCCCTCCATATCGAAATAGCGCTGGATGGCGGGCGCGGCGAAGAACAGCGCCGTATAGAGCAGCGCGGCGATGGCAAGCCCCAGAAAAAACACGGAGCTGCGGTCGGTCTCGTCGATCTCGGCCCGCTGGATGAGGGCGGTGTTCAGGCCGCTTTGCACAAACACCTGCGCAATGGCCGTGAAGACCAGCAGCAGGGACAGAACGCCGTAATCCTCCGGGGTCAGCAGACGGCCCAGCACCAGACTGACCACAAAGGCGATGCCCTGATTGCCGAAGCTCTCCAGCAGCTTGAACACGAAGGAGGAGGCTGCGGACTGGCTGCGTTTCTCGCTCATAGGGTCACGCTTTCCCGAGGATCAGGCCGCAGATGCGCTCCACGTCGTCATCCGCCAGCTCCGGGTACAGAGGCAGCGTCACCACCTGCCGGGAGGCGCGAAGCGCGATGGGGGTCGTGGCCGAATCAAAGCCCGGACGGTTCCGGTAGCAGTCGAAGTCCGTAATCAGCGGGTAGAAATACTTCCGGGCGTGGATATCCTCCGCCGCCAGCCGGGCGCAGATCTCGTCCCGGCTTCCGGCCTGACCGGTGAACCGCACGGGATAATAGGCGTAGTTGGACACAACGCCCGCCTGCCTCCCGGGGCAGACGATTCCTTCGTGGCCGGACAAAAGCCGGTCGTACCCCTCCGCCACATGGCGGCGCTTTTCGATGTTTTCATCCAGATGGCGCAGGTTGCACAGCCCCATGGCGGCATGGAATTCGCTCATTTTGGCGTTGCCGCCGGGGTACAGAACGGTTTCCTCGTCCTCGATGCCGTAGTTCCGCTCCCATTCCAGATGGCGGAACAGCTCCGGGTCGGCGGTGGTCACGCAGCCGCCTTCGACGGTGTGGAATACCTTGGTGGCGTGGAAGGAGAACATGGCCGCATCGCCCATCCGGGCGGCGGACACCCCGTCCCGGCTGACGTGAAAGGCGTGGGCCGCGTCGTAGATCAGCTTCAGCCCGTGTTTTTCCGCAATGGCGGACAGGGCCGCGTCGTCGCAGAGATTGCCGTACACATGCACCGGCAGAATGGCGCAGGTGCGGGGCGTGATCAGCTCCTCCACTCTGGCCGGGTCCATGGTATAGTCGTCCTCCCGGATGTCGCAGAACACCGGGGTCAGTCCGGCCCGGACGATGGCGTGAGTGGTGGACGCAAAGGTGAAGGGCGTGGTGATGACCTCGCCTTTCAGGCCCAGCGCCTTCAAAAGCGCCTCCAGTGCCAGATGGCCGTTGGTGAACAGCGCCGCATAAGGCACGTCCAGCCGCTCCTTCAGCGCCGCTTCCAGCTTTTTCAGTTTTTCGCCGTTGTTGGTCAGCCAATGGCTGTCCCACAGGCTGCGGATTTCCTCTACATACTCCTCCATCGGAGGCATGGAAGAGCGGGTCACATTGATACGCATAGCCATAGCGCCTTTCTTTCTGCGGCCCGCCAAAAAGGGCGCAGCCGCCGGAAATTCCGCTGATAGTATATCATGGCGGCGAAGGATTGGCAAATTGGGAAACAAAAAGAGACGCTCCGCGTAGAGCGCCTCTGCTTGTCAAAACAGGTTTTCTTACAGCACGTTGGAAGAGGTGCATTCCACCAGCACGCTGCCGTCCTTGCGGCGGCTCAGCTTGGCCTTGTTGCCGCTGCCGTCGTCCAGGGTCATCTTTTCCATTTCGTTCAGGGTCATGAAGTTCACCGCGTCGCTTTCCACAAAAGCCACCCAGTTTTTACGGTCGCGGACGGGCTTTTCGGTATCGGCGGTCATTTCTTCGATGGATTTGCGTTCGTTGCTCATCGGAATGGTTCCTCCTTGAAAAATGTTTCCCGAAAATGATACCGCAGTCTTTCCAAAAAAGCAAGCGGCCAAAAAGCGGCTCAGGTGTAATCCACATCAAACTGGACAATCAGCCGGTAGCGGCTGTCCAGCGAATGGGCGTAGGCGTTCAGGCATTGAATCAGCTCCTGCCGGGCGGTATAGCCTGCGGGAACCACCACGTCAAAAATCAGATTGATCCGGTCCTTTCCCAGAACCATGCGGAAATCGTGCATGCTCAGGGCAGGATCGGTTTCCCGGAGGAAATCGTTCAGTTGCTGCCGCACCCGGTTGGTGGCCTCGTCCTCGGTGGCGATGGGATCCATGTGGATGCAGATGGGCATGTGCAGCTCCCGGCCGATCTCCCGCTCCGCGTTGTCAATGACCTCGTGGATGGCCACGATATTGCACTGGTCGCTGACCTCCGCGTGGGCGGAAGCAAAGCAGCGGCCCGGGCCGTAGTCGTGGATGACCAGATCGTGAACGCCCAGAATGCCTTCATAGCTCAGGAGCAGCTCCCGAAGGCGGCGGCTTTTCTCCGGGTCGGGCTTGCCGCCCAGCAGACGATCCACCGTGTCCCGGCAGACCTCGTAGCCCGCTTTGAGGACGACCAGTGCCACCACAAGGCCGATATAGCCGTCGATGCGCCAGCCGAACAGGGCGCACAGCCCGGTGGAAAGAAGCACCGCGCCGGTGGCCAGCACGTCGCTCAGGCTGTCCTTGGAGGCGGCCAGCAGGGTGCCGTTGTCCGTAGCCCGGCCCAAACGGCGGTAGAAGAAGTACAGCCAGGCCTTGACCAGAATGGACAGGGCCAGCACGACCAGCACCGGCCACGATATGCTCAGCGCCGCAGGCGAAGCGATGGCCTCTATGCCCTCCTTCAGCAGGGTAAAGGCCATGACAAGGATCAGAAGCCCCACGCCCAGTGAACCCAGATATTCCATCCGGCCGTGGCCGAAGGGATGCTCCGCATCCACGGGCTTGCGCGCCATGCGGGTAGAAACCAGCGCCACAATGCTGCCCGCCGCGTCGGACAGGTTGTTGGCCGCGTCCGCCAGAATGGCCACCGAGCCGCTGAGAAGCCCGATCAGAAATTTGCCGGCGGACAGAAGCAGATTGACCAGAATGCCTGTGCAGGAGCCCAGCGTGCCGTAGGCGGCGCGGACTTCTCCGTTTTCCGTATTTTCATAATCCTTCACAAAACGGCGAATCAGCCATGCCGTCATTCTTTCATTCCTCCACTGCCGCGCCGGGACGCGGGTTTCTTTCCATTATACCATGGTTTTCCTGCACAGGATATGCTTTTTTCAAAAAAAGTGTCCGAAGTCATGCCCGGCCCTTTCCGGCGCATAGGGTATAGGGAAAACCACCGAAAGGAGAATTTTTCCATGACTCAGAACCATACAGAAAAAATCTGTGCGGAGGAATACACCGTCAAGCGTGGCGACAGCTTCTATCTGATCGCTCATAAGCTGGGTGTGCCTCTGCGGGACCTGCTGGCCGCCAACCGGGATATCCACCCGGCCCGGCTGATGGTAGGCGACGTGCTGTGCATCCCCCGGGAAGAGGACGATACGCCTCCCGCCGGGACGGGTTCGGGCAGTACGGGCTCCACAGGCGGCACGACTGGTTCCGGCAGCACCGGTTCCACGGGCGGCACCACTGGTTCCGGCAGTACGGGTTCCACGGGCGGCACGACTGGTTCCGGCAACACCGGCTCCACGGGCGGCACCACCGGTTCCGGCAGCACCGGTTCCACGGGCGGCACGACTGGTTCCGGCAGCACCGGCTCCACGGACGGCACCACTGGTTCCGGCAGTACGGGTTCCACAGGCGGCACGACCGGTTCCACCGGCAACACCGGCTCCACGGGCGGCACGGAAACCGAAATCCCTGCGCCTGCCTGTCCCGTGGATCAGCGGGTACAGGTGGAGCAGGGGCAGACGGTAGCGGATATTCAGTTGAAAAACCTGTTGAGCCGCCATACGCTGGAAAGCGCCAATCCCGGTGTCAATCTGGACCGGCTGCGCACCGGGCAGACCCTGTGCGTTCCTACGGAGAACGTGCCCTGCGACGTGCCGGAAACCTACACCATGGGCACGGGAGAAACGCTGGAAAGTCTGGCGGTGAAGTTCGGCCTGCCGGTGGCCCGGCTGCTGCGCTCCAATCCCTGCCTGGCCCCGCAGGACTTTGAGGCGGGGACGGTGGTGGTGCTGCCCTGCAGCGGCAGCTGAACTCAGACGGTCTGTTCCAAAAGGCGCTGCACCAGCCGCTCCACGTGCTGGCGGGCTTCCTGTGCGCCCAGCAGCGCGTCCGTCTCCGACTGGGGCGTATCGCCCATCAGCCCTACGAACTGGCTCACCTTCAGGCCCAGCGCGTCCTGCATTTCCTGATCGCTGCCGCCCTGGCTGACCAGATAGTAGCACAGAATGGAGTCGGTCTGGCCCATCCGGTGGGCCCGATCCTCCGCCTGACTGTGAACGGCCGGGGACCAGTCCAACTCGCCGAACACCACGCAGGTAGCCCGCTGCAGGTTCAGGCCGCTGGCGGCCCGAAGAGAGATGCAGCACAGATCGGTATGGCCCGTCATGAAGCGCTCTACGCCGCGCTCTTTCATGGCGGGCGTTTCTCTGCCGGTGATAAAGGCAGGAGAGAAGCTTTTCAGCTCCCGCTTGTAAATGTCCATCACCTCATGATGATGGGCGAAGAGAAGCACCTTTTCGCCGCCCTCCAGCAGCGCCCGGACGAACTGGGCGACGGCGGGGGCCTTGGCGATGCCCGTGGCCTGCCGTTCCCCCCGCTCTACTTCCATTTCCCACAGGGCGCGCTGGGAGGCGTTTGCGTCGGCGGTTTCCCGCATCAGGCGAAGGGTCTGGTTCACCGGCTCCATCAGGCGGCGGTAAACGCCCTCGTCGCTGTCGACGGTCATCACCAGACGGCGCTTGGGCGGCAGTTCTTTCAAAACCTCCTGCTTGGTGCGGCGCAGCATCAGGCCCTCGGCCCGCAGATGCTCGCCCAGCAGCTCGGGCTTCTGCACGATGCGGTTGCCGTAGCCGTAGCACCATTCCCGGGTAAAGCTCTCATAATCCCCCAGCACGTGGAAATCCAGAATGTTGACCACGTTCCAGATTTCCGCCCCCTGATTGTAGATGGGCGTGCCGCTCAGGCCCACCACCCGCTGGGCCGCCTCGGCCAGCAGACTGGCAGCGGAATACTTCTCCGTGCCCGAATGGCGCAGCTCCTGAATCTCGTCAAAAATGACCGTGGGAAGGCCCATATCCGGCAGGGCCTCCTTCCAGCCCCGCAGGAGCAGATAGTGCATCAGATAAATGTCCGCCGGAGGCAGAGCGTAGGGCTTCAGGCCGCGGATCACATGCACCCGCAGGGGCGAGCCGTCGGGCTTCTGTACGAAGCGGGCGATCTCGTTTTCCCAGTTGCGCATCAGATGGGGCGGGGCCACCACGATGGCGGGATAGGCCCCGGTCTGGCACAGCCACGCCAGCGCCTGCACCGTTTTGCCCAGACCCATCTCGTCCGCCAGCAGGCAGCGGTCGCACCGCAGAAGGAACGCCAGCCCCTCCTGCTGGAAGTCGGTCAGCTGCCCCTTGAAGACCGTGGGGTCGGGCTGCACCTTCTCCGGCATCCGCCGGGCCAGTTCCTTGTGAACGGCGTACTCCCGCGCTTCCTCCAGCGCGGTTTCCCAACGCTGCCGGTCGGCGGGCTTCACCAGCAGGGGATAGCGCAGCATCAGCCAGTTCAGGTCGCCCACCACCCGCCGGTGGGCCGTGAACCGCGCTTCGCCCCGGCGGGCCGTGGCGCTGCCGGGAAACAGCCGCTTGCACAGCTCCGTCACCATGGGGTCGCCCTTTACCGTCCAGCATTTCCGCCGGGCGTTGTAGCTCAGGGTGCCGTAGGTGCGCTGGGTCTGGCTTTCCGGGCTTTGCGCGCCGTCCGAATCCACCAAATAGGGCGGCAGCAGATTGAAGTCCTGATTTTCTTCCATAGATGAGAACCTCCCTCGGTCCTGCTTCAGGGCAGGGCGACGCCCCACAGCTGGTTCAGGGTGATCTGAACCAGCGGCTTTCCGCAGACGGCTGTTGGCAGACGGACGCTGCGCTGGGTCAGCACCACCAGCGTGCCAATTTCCTCCGAGACTGCGTACCGCCGCAGCTGTTCCAGCAATGCGGAGGGCTTTGGCTTGCCCTTCTTGATCTCGATGCCTACGCCGCCGCACCAGAAGTCGATACGACAGCCGGGCGCGAGGTTCTTTTCGTGGGTGAAGGGCAGACCCGCCTCCGTCAGCCGCCGGGTCACGGCCTGATGAATATCCTGCTCATAAAGCGCAAAGGGAGACCGCAGCTCCCGCAGAGCGGCGATGATCCGCTCCGGGTCTGTCCGGTCTCCCTGCGTTTGTGTGTTTTTTTCCGTCACGGCAGTTCGATCTTGGGCTGACGGCTCCGGCGGTAGAGCACGAAGCGGCGGCCGATGCACTGCACGGGCTCGGCGTGAACCATTTCGCACAGGGCCTCCAGCGCCTCTTTGGCGGAAAGGTCGCAGTTCTGCTGCACGGTGCCCTTGATCAGCTCCCGGGCCTCCAGAGCGTCGTAGGCTTCCTTGGCGGTGGCCTCGGTCACGCCTTCCTTGCCGATAAACAGAATGGGATCCATGGTATTGGCCATGCTGCGCAGATAAGCGCGCTGTTTGCTGGTAATCATCGTATTCCTTCCTTTTGGTTTCTTTCCGGGTCTGGCTGTATTTTGGGAGGTCTTTCGCAGACTGGCGGCCATTTCTGTCCCTGATGATGGGCGCGGCATTCGTCGCAGCGTCCGCGGCGCGGGCAGCGCGTCCTCCGGCAGGGACAATTTTCGTTCAAGGGCTGCCGGGCTTCTGGATTACTCAATAAAGTCGAACTCCATATCGCCCAGCTGCACGGGGCTGCCCTCTTTCGCGCCCTTTTTGCGCAGCTCGTCGATAATGCCCCGATCCCGCAGCTGACGGTGGAACCAGTTCATGCTTTCCTCATCCTCAAAGTTCACGCTGTCGATGAGCCGCTGGATAGCCGGGCCTTCCACCACGAACACGCCGCCCTTCTGCTGGGTGACGGTGAAGCTCATATCGGTGATGGAGGGTTCTTCCTCCTCTTCCTCCTCCATAAACACCCGGGGCGGGGGAAGCTCCGGCAGCAGCTGCACCACCCGGTCCAGCAGCCGGTCGAAGCCCTGACGGGTGGCGGCGCTGACGGGGAAGGCCTCATAGCCCAGCTCCCGGAATTTTTCCACCAGCTCCTGCTGCTTGTCCTTTTCGGGCATCAGGTCGCACTTGTTCAGCACCACCAGCTGGGGACGGCCCATGGGCTCGCCGTACTGCTCCAGCTCATTTTGGATGATGTGGAAATCCTCCACAGGGTCGCGCCCCTCGCTGCCCGCCGCGTCCACCACGTGCAGGAGCAACCGCGTGCGTTCCACGTGGCGCAGGAAATGGTAGCCCAGCCCTACGCCCTCGCTGGCTCCCTCCACCAGACCGGGAATGTCCGCCAGCACGAAGTCGGTCTCGCGCCATTTGGCAATGCCCAGATTGGGGGTCAGGGTAGTGAAGTGATAGTTGGCGATCTTGGGCTTTGCCGCGGTCAGTGTGGCCAGAATGGTGCTCTTGCCCACATTGGGGAAGCCCACCAGCCCCACGTCCGCAATGGTCTTCAGTTCCAGACGGAAGGTATGGATCTCCGTCTTGATGCCCGGCTTGGCGAAATTGGGGGCCTGCCGGGTGGGCGTGGCGAAGTGCTGGTTGCCGTACCCGCCGATACCGCCCCGCAGCAGCACCTTTTTCTGCTCCGGCTCGTTCATATCCGCGGCTACCGTATCGTCCTCCCGCAGGAAAACGGTGCCCACGGGCACTTTGATCAGCAGGTCTTCGCCCCGCTTGCCATGGCAGCGATTGGCGCTGCCGTCGCCGCCGTTTTCCGCCGTGTATTTGCTGTGGAAGCGGAAGTCCAGCAGGGTATGCATATTGGGGTCGGCATACAGGACGATATTGCCGCCGTTGCCGCCGTCGCCGCCGTCCGGGCCGCCGTTCATCACGAATTTTTCCCGGTGGAACGACACGCAGCCGTTGCCGCCGTTGCCCGCCTTCGCGGTAATGGTAACGCGATCCACAAATGATGCCATGTTCTTTCCTCCGTCAGGCGTTCAGGCTTTTCCGAGCCGCCTGTTTCTGTTTCGGGCCGGTCGTATCGCCCGCATGATACGCTTTGCAGTATTCCCGCAGGGTGCAGCGCTCACACTCCGGGTTCCGGGCGTGGCATACCCTGCGGCCATGAAAAATCAGCCAGTGATGGGCGGCCACCCAATCCTGCCTGGGAATGGCCTTCATCAGCTGCTCCTCCGTCTTTTCCACCGTGTTTGCGTCCGCCAGCCCCAGCCGGTTGCTGACCCGGAACACATGGGTATCCACCGCAATGGTGGGCACGCCGAATGCATTGGCCAGCACCACGTTGGCAGTCTTCCGCCCCACGCCGGGAAGGGTCTGCAGCGCGTCCATGTCCCCCGGCACCTGTCCGCCATACCTCTGGCAGATCATCCGGCAGCTTTCCACGATGTTGGTCGCCTTGCTCCTGAAGCCGCAGCTTTTGACCATGGGGTACACGTCCTCCACGCTGGCGGCGGCCATGCTTTCCACATCGGGGTAGCGCTCGAACAGCGCCGGAGTGACCTTGTTCACCTGCTTATCGGTACACTGGGCGGAGAGCATCACCGCCACCAGCGTTTCGTAGGGATTGCGAAAGTTCAGCTCCGGCCGGGCGTCCGGATAGGTTTTTTCCAGTTCGGCCAGAATGGCTTTTTTGGAGATCCGCATGACGGTCACGCTCCTTCTTTGCAAAATGATTGCTTCCCCAAAAACCATATTGTACAGGATAAAACGGCCTTGCGCAAGGGCAAACGAGAGTTTTGCGGGGCTTTCGGGAGCCGGACGGACGCGGCGGTGCCGAAGCATTGACACATTTGGCTTCATCCTCTACAATAAATCGGATGGAATCCCGTACAGCGATGGAATTTCGATGCGAACCATGCGATTGCGATAAGGAGGCTTTCTCTTTGAATATTCTGATGACGGGGGCCCGGGGCTTTATGGGCAAAAACCTGCGCGCCGCCCTGATAGGCCGGTACGGAGACGCGCACCGGCTGACGCTGCTGGATATGCCCCACACGGAGGAAGAACTGCTGGCCGCCGCGGCGGAAGCGGATTTCGTCTTTCATCTGGCGGGCGTGAACCGTCCCACGGACCCGGCGGATTTTCAGAAGGGCAATGCCGACTTCACCCGGCAGCTTTTGACACTGCTGAAAGAGCGCGGCAAACGTCCGCCGGTGCTGCTCAGCTCGTCCATTCAGGCGGCGCTGGAAAATCCCTACGGCCAGAGCAAACGGAATGCCGAACAGGCCGTGGCGGACTATGGCCGGGAAACGGGCGCGGCGGTATATCTCTACCGTCTGCCCAACGTCTTCGGCAAATGGAGCCGGCCCAACTACAACAGCGCCGTAGCCACCTTCTGCCATAACGTGGCCCGCGGCCTGCCCATCACGGTGAACGACCCCTCCGTAACGCTGCGGCTCGTCTATATCGACGACGTGGTGGAGGAATTTCTCCGCGCCCTGGAGGGCCGGCCCCATCGGGAAGGCGAATGGTGCGCCGTGCAGCCGGTGCATGAAGTGAAGCTGGGCCGCATGGCCGAGCTGATCCAATCCTTCCCCGCTCTGCGGGACAGCCTGACCGCTCCCGACCAGAGCGACCCGCTGGTGAAGAAGCTCTATGCCACCTATCTCAGCTTCCTGCCGCCGGAGGATTTCTCCCGGCCCACCGTCACCCATGCCGACCAGCGCGGTTCCTTCACGGAGCTGCTGCACATGGGCAGCCGGGGACAGGTCAGCCTGAATATATCCAAACCTCATATCACCAAGGGCGACCACTGGCATCAGACCAAGCATGAGAAATTCATCGTGCTGCAGGGGGAAGGCGTGATCCGCTTCCGCAAGGTGGGCGACTCCACGGTGATCGCCTACAAGGTCAGCGGCGAAAATCTCACGGTGGTGGATATTCCCACCGGCTACACCCACAGCATCGAAAATACCGGCGATACGGACATGCTCACCCTCATGTGGGCCAACGAGGTCTTCGACCCGGCCCGCCCCGACACCCTGCGCCTGCCCGTGATGGAGAAGCCTGCCGAAGCAAAGGAGAATGCCTGATGAAAAAGCTGAAACTGATGACCATTCTGGGCACCCGGCCGGAGATCATCCGCCTGTCCGCCGTCATTCGCACCGCCGACCGGTATTTCGATCATATTCTGGTGCATACCGGCCAGAACTACGACCCCAACCTGAACGATATTTTCTTCAAGGAGCTGGAGCTGCGGGCCCCGGACTACTATCTGGACGCGGTGGGCGGCGATCTGGGCGAGACCATGGGCAATATCATCGCCGCCAGCTACAAGGTCATCCGGAAGGAACAGCCCGACGCGCTGCTGGTGCTGGGCGATACCAACTCCGCCCTGAGCGCCATCTCCGCCAAGCGGCTGAAGGTGCCGATCTTCCACATGGAGGCGGGCAACCGCTGCTGGGACTGGAACGTCAGCGAAATGATCAACCGCAAGATCGTGGATCATATTTCCGACATCAACCTGCCCTACACCGAAAACAGCCGCCGCTACCTGCTCAGTGAGGGCATCGACGGCAAGACCATCTTCGTCACCGGTTCCCCCATGCGGGAGGTGCTGAACCACGCCATGCCCGGCATTGAAAAAAGCGACGTGCTGGAACGGCTGGGATTGGAAAAGGGCAAGTATATCCTCGTTTCCGCTCACCGGGAGGAAAACATTGATCTGGAAGACAATTTCTTCTCCCTGATGAACGCCATCAACCACATGGCGGAGACCTATCAGGTGCCGGTGATCTACTCCACCCATCCCCGCAGCCGGAAGTTCATTGAGCAGCGGCATTTCCAGTTCCATCCGCTGGTGCGCAGCCTGCCGCCCTTCGGCCTGTTCGACTACAATCATTTGCAGATGAACAGTCTGGTGGTGTTGTCCGACAGCGGCACCCTCAGCGAGGAAAGCGCCATGCTGGGCTTCTGCGGCGTGCTGATCCGCACGTCCACCGAGCGGCCCGAGGTGCTGGACAAGGGCACCGTGGTCATCGGCGGCATCACGCAGGAAAGCGTGCAGCAGGCTGCCGAGCTGGCCATCGCCATGCAGGCCGCAGGGGAGCCCCGGGCCATGCCCCTGGATTACGAGGACGTGAACGTGGGCGCGAAGGTGGTCAAGCTCATTCAGAGCTACACCCCCATCGTCAACGAGACTGTCTGGCTGAAGCGATAATGATTTCGGAGGAACGTTCCCTTGAATCAGTCAAAGAACCGCGCGAAGGAGCGCTGGGCCATGCTGCCCGTGATTTTCGCTCTGGCATGGCCTACCATGCTGGAAGAACTGATGCAGACGCTGGTGCAGTACATCGACACCGCCATGGTGGGGGCGCTGGGCACAGAGGCCACCGCTGCCGTAGGGGCCACCAGCACCGTAGGCTGGATGGTGGGCAGCTCCATCTCCGCGCTGGGCGTCGGGTTTCTGGCTTACATTGCCAAAGCCTGCGGCGCGGGCCGGAAGCAGGAGGCCCATCAGGCCTCGGCGCAGGCCGCCATGGTGGCCTGCATCGTGGGCGCGCTCTTTACCGCGCTGACCCTGAGCCTGAGCCCCATGGTGCCGGTATGGATGCAGGTGGATCCCGCCATCCGGGAGCTGACCCACCGGTATTTCTTCATTCTGTACGTGCCCATGCTCTTCCGCACGGCCAGCATCCTCTTCGGCACGGTGCTGCGGGCGGCGGGCGACACCAAGACCCCCATGCGGGTGGGCGTGCTGATGAACCTGATCAATATCGTGCTGAACTTCCTGCTGATTTATCCCAGCCGGGAGATCGGCCTGTTTTCCCACCGGGTCAGCGTATACGGCGCGGGGATGGGGGTGGAGGGCGCGGCCATCGCCAGCGCCATTTCCTACACGGTCGGCGGCATGTTGATTACGGCGGTGCTGTGGAGGCATCCTATGGTGTCGCCCAAGGGCTGCAGCCTGCGGCCCGACGGCCGGGTGCTTCGCCCCTGCCTGAAGGTGGCGCTGCCCAATATGCTGCAGCGCTTCGGCACCTCGCTGGGCTACGTGGTGTTCGCCTCCATGATCAACGCGCTGGGCCAGACGGCCACCGCCGCCCATACCATCGCCAATACGGTGGAGTCCGCCTTCTACATTCCCGGCTTCGGCATGCAGACCGCCGCCGCCACCCTGTCCGGCAACGCGCTGGGGGCTGGCGACAACGACCGCATGAAGCGGCTGGCCCACACCATCCTGCCGCTGGAAGTGGGGCTGATGATCGTTTCCGGCGGGCTGCTGTTTGCCTTTGCCCGGCCCCTGATGTCGCTGTTTTCCGCCGATGAGCAGGTCATTGCGCTGGGCAGCACGGTACTGCGGATGGTGGCCGTCTCCGAGCCCTTCTACGGCGTGCCCATCGTCATCGAGGGCATGATGCAGGGCGTGGGACGGACGCTGGTGCCGTTCTTGTTCAACCTGACGGGTATGTGGGGTGTGCGCATTGCGGGCACCTTCGTCTGCACCCGGCTTCTGGGGCTGGGGCTGGAGGCGGCGTGGGCCTGCATGATCGCCCACAACCTGCTGCTCTGCCTCCTGTTCAGCCTGCATTTCCGCCGGGGCGCGTGGAATCCCCTGAACGCAAAGGGTGCAGCTGCGTCATGCTCAGAATAAAAAATAGACCGTATAAAAACGAAGAAAGCGCCTGAAGGAACCCGGAAAGCCTTCAGGCGTTTTCATTCCGCCCATAAAACCATTTTGCCGGAGAACGCCGTACCGCTTGCAGCAGCCGATGTGCTTCCCGCTTGAGGCCCCTCTGAAAAACACCGCCCTTGACCCATCCCGTTCCATGGACTACAATAAAGGAAGAACCTGCCTCTCCGCCCTTCTTAGGGGGGCCCCAAGAAGGGGCGGAGGGTGTAGACCTGACAGGGTTCCATTCGGAAGGAGGACGTTTTCATGAGCATCTCTCGGAAATATTTTGACAAAACCGCCCGCGGCGACGAAGTGACCCAATATACGCTTACCAATCATCAGGGGGCCAGCGTCAGCGTGATTGACTTCGGCGGCATTGTGACCAGCATCGTGGTGCCAGACCGGGACGGCAAGCTGGCCGACGTGAACCTGGGCTACGATGTGGTGGACACCTACGACGGCAAGGGCGGCAGTATGGGCGCGCTCATCGGCCGGGTGGGAAACCGCATCGGCGGCGCGGCGTTCGATCTGGAAGGCCATCATTACGTGCTGGGCAAGAACAACGGCGAAAACAACCTGCACGGCGGCCCGGAGGGCTTCAGCCAGCGGATGTGGAAGGCCGAGCCCATCGAAGGCAGGAACGGCGACACTCTGCGGCTGACGCTGACCAGCCCCGACGGGGATCAGGGATTCCCCGGCAAGCTGGACGTGACCGTGGACTACACCTGGAACGACGCCTGTGAGCTGGGTATCCACTATATGGCCGTTACCGATAAGCCCACCCTGTGCAACATGACGAATCACGCCTATTTCAATCTGGACGGCCACGACGCGGGCACGGTGGAGGAGCTGACGCTGCAGATCAACGCAGACAGCGTTACCGAGGCCGACCCCGCGCTGATCCCCACCGGACGGCTGCTGCCCCAGAAGGGTCTGGCCTACGACTTCACCGAGGAGGTCCGGCTGGGCGATGTGCTGGCCAAAACCCCCGTGGACCCCGTCATGCGGGATGCGGGCGGCGTGGACTTCAACTTCTGCGCGGGCCGGGATCGGGAAACCAAGCTGATCGCCACACTGCGCTCTCCCAAAACCGGACGGCGCATGGACGTGATCACCGATCAGCCCGGCGTGCAGTGCTACACCGGCCAGGGACTTGACAACACCGGCAAGGGCGGCGTTCACTACGGCCGTTATGCGGGCGTGTGTCTGGAGACCCAGCACTATCCCGACGCCATCCATCATCCCCATTTCGAAAGCTACGTGCTGCGTCCTCAGGACAAGTACGACACCTTCACCATCTACCGTTTCACCGTAGAATAATCAGGCGAGGGCTTTCCACCCGGAAGGAGGCGCTTTATGTCCAACCAGTTTCGCATGACCGACGGCCCGCTGCTGGACGCTCAGGGCCAGCTGATTGAAAAAGGCTACCAGACCCGGCTGAGCCGCGTCTACGACCGGCGTGCCATCCGGGCGGGAGCAATGCGCATCAAGGAATGGGACTACTACTGCATTACCTCCGGCAGCAGAGTGCTGGCGCTGACCATTGCGGACAACAGCTACATGGGACTGGACAGCATTTCCCTGCTGGATGTGGAGGCGGGCTGGCAGCACACCCGCAGCATCATGCGGGCTTTCCCCATGGGCAAGACCGGTTTGCCCTCCACCAGTGCCCGAGGCGACGTCTGTGTCAGCGGCAAGGACTATTTCCTTCGTTTTCAAAACGACGGACGCGTCCGGGTGCTGGATGCGCAGATGGGCAGCTTCCAGCCCGGAAAGACGCTCAGGGCCCATCTGGTGCTGACGGACGAGCCGGAGGATTCCATGGTGATCGCCACGCC
Source organism: uncultured Clostridia bacterium (assembly GCA_934643535.1). Taxonomy (GTDB): domain Bacteria; phylum Bacillota; class Clostridia; order Christensenellales; family Aristaeellaceae; genus Limiplasma. The sequence goes on from CAKUCE010000021.1 coordinate 18,213, forward strand.
CTTTGCGGGCAAACCCCGGCACTTCTATTACAACCAGAAGATCAACTGTCTTTCCGCCGAGGGTGAAGTGGTCTTCGACGGGCAGGTTTATCCTTTCCGCAAGGAAGATTCCATGGCGGTGCTGGACTGGGGCCGGGGCGTTTGGACCTACAGGAACACGTGGTACTGGAGCAGCCTGAGCGCCCGCATCGACGGGGTGCCCTTCGGTTTCAATCTGGGCTACGGTTTCGGGGATGTGAGCGCTGCCAGCGAGAACATGCTTTTCTACGACGGCAGGGCTTTCAAGCTGGACAAGGTAGAATTCCGCATTCCGAAGACCCCGGACGGCAAGGACGATTTTCTCAAGCCATGGTCCGTCGTGGACAACGAAGGCCGTCTGAATCTGACCTTCACCCCTGCCCTGGACCGGGCCAGCCTGACCAGCGCCCTCGTCATCGAGAGCGACCAGCACCAGGTCTTCGGCTACTTTGACGGCGACGTTCGCTTTGGCGACGTCCCGCTCCACCTCTCCCATCTCCTTGGCTTTGCCGAAAAGGTCCGCAACAAATGGTGAGCAGGGGGTGACCCCCTGCACCCCACACCGCGCCCATAGGGCGCGGGGCTGTAGAGATAAGTATGGCGCTTTGGAAACGCTCGGCGGAAGGCCTCGCGTTTCCGGCGCTTTCGTCCCCAAGGCCGCCGCTCGGCGACGGGCCTCGCGGCTCGCGCCAAAGGCCAACATGGTTTCCCAAACCCGCTGGTTGGTGGCCCTGCTGATTTGGCCCCGCCACGCCAAAGCATCCCAACCCGCAAGGCTTGCGTATGCCCTACGCCGACCGCGGGGGCGAGGGCGGCGATAGGCAGCGGAGGGAAAAAGGCCCGCCCATTTTGACGGCGGAAATAGGCGAGTTCGGAGCGCGCCGGATCGCAGGTGGAATTTGGCCAATCATGCTGCGCGCGACATAACGAGCCCCGCCGCCAAAATGGGCAATAGAAGCCTTTTTCCCGGAGTCGCCGTGCCGCTGGCTTTCTTTTG
>CAKUCE010000022.1 GCA_934643535.1 uncultured Clostridia bacterium
GGGCATACCGCTGCCCCCTCCACAGGGCGCCTGATCCCGAAAGGCGATCAAGCGCTTTATTTGGGTCTGACCGCTGCTGACATACATATTCAGGGCAGCGACCCTTTCCGCACAGAGATTCATAACGCCGCTGCAGCTTTCGATGCAAAACCCCGTATAGATTTCCCCGTTTTCAGCCTCCAGCGCGCAAACGACGTGATGGGCGTAAACAAAGGGAGAGACGTCCTCCGGATGATATTGTGCTTTCGCCTTTTCGTATAGTTTTTCCCAAATATCCACGATCCATTTCCTCCTCAGGTTCCATTCCATAGTCGGCCCTCTGCGGCGCGCGTTTTCGGCGCTTTCCGCGGCTACAGCCGCAGCCCCTTCACGTCCTTCACTCTGGATAAGATCACATGCGTGTTCAGCTTTTGAACGCCGGGCAGCGGATCCAGCACCTCGTTCATCAGCCGTTCCAACTCTTCCTGATCGGCGGCGACGGCATGAACGTGCAGGCAGCATTCCCCCGTCACCCGGTAAATCTGCGTTACCGTGGGACAGGCTTCCAGCCGCCGGAGGATCTCGGGCAGCGCGTCTGGGCGGGCTTCCAGCTCGTAGTAGCAGGACACCGCGCTGCCAAGCCGCTGCGGATTGACGATAACCGTGTAGCCCTCGATAATTCCCCGTTCTTCCAGTGCGTCCATGCGGTTTTTGATTGCCACCCGGGAAAGTCCCAGCCGTTCCCCCAGCTCTGAATAGGTGTAGCGCGCGTTCTGCGTCAGCAGATCCAGAATTTTCCGGTCCAGCTCATCCAGTCCCTTGAGATACATCGAACCCTTCCTTTGCCCGAACAGTCCTGATAGAATATGTTCATCATAGCATTTTTACTTCGAAATATCAATATGAAAGTATTTGCTTGCGTTTTGTCTCTTCAGGTGTTATACTGACCCCATTCCCACTCACAGGAGGCCGGTTTCATGTATCGCGACCTGACGCAGGGAAATATTTCCCGCTCGCTGATCCTCTTTGCCCTGCCCATGATCGCAGGAAATCTGCTGCAGCAGTTTTATAATATTGCCGATACGCTGATCGTCGGCCGGGCGCTGGGCTCCGGCGCGTTGGCCGCCGTCGGCTCCGCCTATACGCTCATGACCTTTCTGAATTCCATTTTTCTGGGACTGAGCATGGGTTCCGGCGCGCTTTTTTCCATTTATCGGGGCCGCGGCGACGAACGCTCCCTCCGGCTTGGCATCGTTCATGCTTTCGGGCTGATTCTGGGTGTTACGCTGGTGCTGAACGCGGCGGTCTATCTCTTTCTGGAACCCATTTTGCGCTTTCTTCAAACGCCGGAAAGCGTCGCTCCGGGAATGCGGGAATACCTGCGGATCATCTTTGCCGGGCTGCTGGCCACTTCCCTGTACAACTATCTTTCCTGCCTGCTGCGGGCATTGGGGAATTCTTCCGCCCCGCTGATCTTTCTGGCCATATCGGCGCTGCTGAACGTAGGGCTGGATCTCCTGTTCGTGCTGGCTTTTCACTGGGGAATCGCGGGAGCGGCCTGGGCTACGGTTCTGGCGCAGGCCGTCTCCGGTGCGGGCATTCTAGGGTACTTTCTTACTAAATGCAAGCATTTGCTTCCCAAAAAGAAGGAGCTGCGATACGAGCGCGGCATCCTCCGGGAAATTCTTCAGCTTTCTACCCTGACCTGCGTGCAGCAATCGGTCATGAACTTCGGCATTCTGATGGTACAGGGATTGGTGAACAGCTTCGGGGAAACCATCATGGCCGCGTTTGCTGCAGCCGTCAAGATCGACACTTTCGCTTACCTGCCCGTGCAGGATTTCGGCAACGCCTTTTCTACTTTCATTGCCCAGAACTTCGGCGCCGGAAACCGGCAGCGGCTTCAGGAAGGCACGCGAAAGGCGTTTTTGCTGAGTTTTCTTTTCAGCGCAGTCATTTCAGCGCTGGTGTTTCTGTTCGCCGGGCCGTTCATGGGGCTGTTTGTAAACGCCGGTGAAACAGCCGTCATTGCCGCCGGAGTACGCTATCTGCGCATCGAAGGGGCCTGCTATTTCGGCATTGGATGGCTCTTCCTGCTGTACGGCTACTACCGCGCCATTCAAAAACCGATGATGTCGGTGATCCTGACGGTGATCTCTCTGGGAACCCGGGTAGTGCTGGCCTATACGCTGTCCGGCCTGATCGGCGTTACGGGCATCTGGCTGGCAATCCCCATCGGCTGGGCGCTGGCAGACGGGGCCGGGCTGGCGAAAATGCTCGCGCAAAGAAAATCGCCCGTTTTCTCAGAAGAAAACGGGACGCTGCACCAATGAACTTGCACAGTGCAAAAGGGAAGCCGCAGATGTGGCGGGCCATTCAAAAAACCGGCGCAGCCTCTGAGCATGCGCCGGTTTTCAGAATGACCCGCTTATTCAATGCTTTTTCCAAACTGATAGGCCTTTTCCATGGCCTGAGCGTTTTCAGCGGCTTCGCCGGGGCCGTTCAGCCCACCCACGAACAGGGAGCCGCACAGCTTCGCCTTTTCGAAGCAGTCGATCCAGCCTTCCAGACCGCTGACGGCCTTTTCCGGGGTGTAGGGTTCGTCCTCCGCCGCTACGGAGAGCATGTAGACCCGGCGGAAACGGTAGTCGGAGGAATACAGCGGATTCATTCGATCCAGCAGGGTCTTCATCTGGCCGCTCATTTCATAATAGTAAATGGGCGTGGAAAACACCAGCGTGTCGGCGTTCAGCATTTTTTCAGCGATCCAGATCGCGTCGTCTTTCTGTACGCAGCGTTGGGTCTTCTGACAGGCCAGACAGCCGATGCAGTATTTCAGTTCTTTTCCCTTCAGGCTGATCTGCTCCACCTGGTGGCCCGCGTCGCGGGCTCCGGCGGCGAGACGTTCCGTCAGAATTTCGGAATTGCTGTGAGGGCGCAGACTGGTGGAAATCACAAGGACGTTGCTCATGATGATTCTCCTTTTTTCAACCTTCAAATTCAATGGCACCGGCTGGATCACCGGCTCATGCGCCGGGCAAAGTCCGCCAGCGCGTCGGGAATATGGATTTGCTGAGGGCAGACCTTTTCGCAGCTATGGCAGGCCACGCAGACAGACGGCTGATGTTCCGGCGGGAACGAAGCCAGCCTCATGGAAGAAATGAACGCGCCGGAGCCGGCCACCATGGCCTCGTTGTACAGCTTGAGCAGGTCGGGGATGGGCAGGTGCTTCGGGCAATGGCTGACGCAGTAGTGGCAGGCGGTGCAGGGCACTGTGGTACGGCGGATCATATCGTCGGCCACGGAAAGGATCAGCTCCATTTCCTGCCCGTTCAGAGGCTTGGCCTCCTGATAGGTCGCCAGATTGTCCTTCACCTGCTCAAGACTGGTCATGCCGGACAGGGTGACGGTCACGCCGGGCAGGCTCTGCAGGAAGCGGAAGGCCCATGCGGGAATCTTTTCTTCCGGCCGGGCCGCTTTCAGCCGAGCCTCGTCCTCAGGCTGCAGGCTGGCCAACTGGCCGCCGTGCACCGGCTCCATCACCCAGACGGGAATGTTCCACTCCCGCAGCAGCCCCAGCTTGCCTTTGGCGTTCTGGAAATTCCAGTCGAAGTAGTTCAGCTCGATCTGGCCGAACTCCATATCCTTGCCGTAGGCTTCCAGAAAACGGCGGATGGTGGGCAGATCGCCGTGGGCGGAGAAGCCCAGATGCCGGATGCGTCCCCGGCGCTTCTGCTCCATCAGATAATCGTAGGTTCCATATTGAGGGTCGAGATAAGCGTCGATGTTCATCTCGCACACATTGTGGAACAGATAGAAATCGAAATAGTCTACCCGGCATTTTTCCAGCTGCTTTTCGAAGATTTCCTCTGCCTTGCCCATATTGCGCAGGTCATAGCCGGGAAATTTGGAAGCCAGATAGAAGCTGTCCCGGGGATATTCCGCCAGCAGCTTGCCTACCACCAGCTCGGAATTGCCGCTGTGATAGCCCCACGCAGTATCGTAATAATTCACGCCGCCCGCCATGCAGGTAGCCAGAATTTCCTTCGCAGCCGCTTCGTCGATCCGGCTGTCATCGCCCGCCAGCACCGGCAGGCGCATGTTGCCCATGCCCAGCGCCGACAGCTTCAGTCCCTGAAAATCGTGATAGATCATGTTCGTTCTCCTTTCCGTTTGTCCATTCTTTCGTTTTTCCGTTCTTTATCAGGCGCCCTCCAGAGAGAGAACGATTTCCGTTTCCGGGCCGCCGAGCAGCTCCGCCAATCCGCCGGTTTCTTCCAGCCACCCGATCCGGGTATAGATCCATTGATTCGCGCCATAAAACAACACCAGACGGTCGCCCGCATACAGCATCACATCGCCGGGCTGAGTGGTGGTCTCCGTTTCATCAACGGGCAGCGCCGTTCCCAGCGGGCACGTTTTTTCAAAACCGCCATAGTTGGAACAGGGCAGGGTCAACGGCCCTTCCCGCAGCATTTCCCGCAGGGCGGCGGCGCTTTCGTTTTCCGCCAGACGGACATGCAGCGTGTTTTCTCCGATTTGAACCAGCATGCGGCTTTCCTCCCGTTCCAGCCCTATGGAGGCGAGCCAGCCGGTAATCTCCTCTTCCGACGCGCCTGCCGCAAAGCGTCTGGCCCCCAGCCACTGCGCGTCCGGCGCCAGCGTCTGCAAATGCCGGTAGCTGGTCTCAATGCCGCTGCCTCCGGATGTGCATATCGCCGCTGCCCGTTTTCCGGTCAGATCGTGCTGTTCCAGCCAGGTATCAACGATCCGGGGTTCCTCTCCCCACCAGATGGGATAGGCCAGCAGGATCGTATCATAGCCGTCCAGCTCCAGATCATCTGCGATCGCCGGGCGGCAGTCGGGATCGTTTTGTTCCCGGTTGGCCCGGCAGTTATCGTCATGATAGTTCAAATCATCCGCCGTATACGGTTCTTCCGGCACGATCTGCCACAGACCGGCATTCAGCGCGGCTGCCGCCGTCTTTGCGACGGCCTCCGTGTTTCCGGTGCAGGAGAACCATACCGTCAGCGTTTCCGCCCGGGCAGCGCCGGCCGTTCCCAATCCAGCCAAAACCAGCAGCACCGAAAAAATCAATGAAAACAGAATCGTTTTTTTCATTTGGGTTCCTCCTCTGCATTCTTTGGTTCCCAGCTCAGCACGCCCGTCCGCACCGCTTCCTCATAGCGATCCACTTTATAAGTCAGCTTCTGAATGGCGGCGTCGAGCTGGCTGCGCTGCTCCGTCAGAACGGAAAGCACCCGGCTGAGCAGATCCCGCCGGGCGGCAAACGTCTCATCCCCCGCCTGATACAGCTTTACATATTCCGCGATGCTTTCCACCGGGACTCCCGCGCTCCGCAGACAGACCGCGTTTTCCACCCAGCCCAGATCCTGCTCGTCGTAGTCGCGGATGCCGCTGGCCGAGCGATGCACCTGCGGGATCACGCCGATCTTCTCATAATAGCGAAGAGTATCCTGCGTCAGGCCGTACCGCTGGCATACCTGTTTGATGGTCATTGGCTCACCTCCACCAGCGGAGTATACAATATGGAGTTGGCTCCAAGTCAAGGGTAAAATTCAAAAAAACGATCCCGAAGCGCTTTTCAGAGCTTTTCGGGATCGTCCAGCGCTGCGGCACAGGACTCAGAGGCCCTGCGCCGTGCCATGCGCCTTCTTTTTTTCTTCCAGTTCCCGGCAGATGCGCCGGTACTCTTCTTCATCCAGCTTGTATTTTTTCTGATACAGAAGGTGGGCGGTCAGCATCAGGGCAAAGGGCAGAAGGGTCATGCACAGCAGCAGGCCCCGGGTCTGCCACGGGCTGACGCCGGCAAGCACCTGGTCGATCCGTGCCAGCTTCTCCGCCTCCGCCAGCAGGCCCTGAGCGGACTGCTGCTCCAGTGCGGAGATCTGATTGGTATAGCCGGTCACGCCAAAAACCAGATACCCCACGGTCGTCAGCGCGGCCACCACCGCGGAGGACAGTTTGGTCAGGAAGGGGCGCAGCGAGGTGATGATGGCCTCATCCCGCCGTCCAAAACGATACTCGTTGTACTCCACCGTGTTGATGATGGAGATCATCATCATCAGATAGAAGCAGTATTGGCCGAAATTGGACAGCATATAGCCCAGCGTCACCAGCCAGAATTGCGTCATGCCGCCGGAAAGCAGCAGGCCGCACCCCAGCGTCAGAGCGTAGCCCACCGTGGAAATGGCCATCATGATATTCATCAGCCGTTTGCGGGAAATATGACGGGAAATGGCGGGATAGAACACCATCAGGAAGGCCGTGGCCGCCACGCCCACGATGGTGAACAGCGAATACAGTCCGCCCCGATAGCCGAAGGCCAGATAGATGTACGTGGAGCCAATGCCGCCCACGACCAGATTATTGCCCACCTGCTGCACGAGGAAGATCAGGGCGATCCACAAAAGCTGGTCGTTGCCGGTAATGGTGTTCCAGATCTTGCGGAAGCTGACCGGCGGGGCCTTTTCCTTCATTTCGTCCCGGTTTTCCCGAACGCCGAAGATGGTGAAGCACAAAAACAGCGGAGCCAGCAGGCAGACAATCAGCGCCACCCGGCCATAGGCCGTTTCGGCGTTGCCGCCAAGCGCCATTTCCCCCGTGGTGAACATGGGAATCGCCACGCTGGCCAGCGTAGCGCCCACGCCCGCAAACAGCGTAGCCCGGGAAGTGAAGCGGTTACGGGTATCCTCATCGGATCCCAGCGCCGCCACCATGCCCCAGTAGGAAATATCGTGCATGGTATAGGCGACGGAATACATCAGATAGATGAAGCCGAAGAACGCTACGAAGCCCCAGCCCTCCAGCCCTGTATTGAAGGCGGCGTACACCACCGCGCTGGTCAACAGAATGCCTGCCAGCAGCCACGGCTTGAATTTGCCGTAGCGGGAGCGGGTCCGTTCGATGACGTTGCCCATGATGGGGTCGTTCAGCGCGTCGAACACCCGGGCAGCCACCATGATGGCGGTAATGGCCGACAGCTGCGCCGCCGTCAGGCTGCGGGTGAACAGAATGTAGGTCAGGATAAAGTTGGTAAACAGGGTATAGATCATATCCCGGCCAACGGTGCCAAGGGGAAACATCCACAGGTTCTTCTTCGTTCTTCTGGCTTCGTCCATCGTGAGAAGGGCTCCTTTGCGTATGAAAATAGGGTTTTATTACGGCTGGATCAGGCTGTCCAGCGAGAAGCGGAACACGTTGTCATACTCCCGCACCACGGCGACCCGTCCCGTAAGCTCGGTCAGATTATACACCACCGACCACTGGGTCATGCTGGTGGCTTCCTCGGTCTCGGGCTGACCGATGACAGCCAGCAGGGCCATGACCTCGGCTTCGCTCATCAAGCCTTTTTTGAAGGCAAGGGTCTGCTCGATCAGATCGTAGCGGTCTTTGCCGCGCACCGGCGCGTAGGGCACGTTTTCCGTCAGGTAGAAGTTGGTCACGTAATTCTGGTCGTACACCATCCGCTGGCCGTTGGGCAGGTATTCCAGCACCACGGCCTTGCCGGAGGCGTCCGCCAGCAGGAAGTGGAAATTCGCTTCGGGCATGGAGGACTGCATATCATACTGATCCAGCAGCTCCAGCGCCTCGTCAACGGTGGCGGCGCGGTCCAGCACCAGCCGCAGGGCAACGGTGGTGGAAATTTTGTTCTTTCCCGTGTCCTGCAGCGTGGGGTCGCCCCGGAGCTTCAGCACGCTCATGGCCAGACCCTTCTCGTTCATGCCGTCCATCAGCAGGTACGGAAAAAACGCTGCCATGGAAAGGTCGGTGGTTCCGTCGCTCAGAGAACCGGCGGTATAGCCGATCCAGCCCACATTGGCCAGTCCGATGGAACGATAGCCGTTTTCCGGCGCGGTACGGATCAGCACGGCGGTCATATCCATTTTATAGTCGAAATTTCGGCCGTAGAGGATCTGTCCTTCCTCGCTGCTGGCGGTGAAGGCGCTGCAGCCTGCGTCCACCGCGCCCAGCGAGGCGGTTCCCCCGCTCAGCAGGGTCCTGTTCAAAAAGCGCACCATGCCTTCCACATCGGTCACGTTGGCTTCCAGCAGCGCGTCCAGTTGATAGTCGGCAGTATAATCCATGGTGTAGAGCTTGCCGTCGTTCACGTCGGTCAGGGTCGCCACGGAGGCGCGCTGCTCGTCGGTTTTCAGCCATGCGGCAGGGTTAGGGCCCTCAGCCGCGGCCATGGCGGCGCTCAGTGCCAGCAGGATGGTCAGAAGCAGAGCGATACAGCTTTTTTTCATCGGTTGGATTCCTCCTTCATGAATGATCGCAGAGCAGATATCCGGGGCTTGAATCGTTTCATTGACTGATTGAAATATACCAGAACCAGTCCAAAAAAGCAATGGCGAAATCGCGGTTCCATATATATCCCTTGCAATTCAAGAAAGGTGCCGCTATAATCATGGAACGGCGGTTTTTGCCGCCGCGAGCGAATTTTGCTTGAAACACACGCCTGCGCCGGGCGCAGGTCGATGGAGGCATGGTATATGGAAACAACGCGCAGGGCGAGAGCCGTCTGCATGCCGGTGCTGCCCCTTCGGGGAATGATGGTATTTCCCCATATGGTGCTGCATTTTGACGTAGGCAGACCCAAAAGCGTAGCCGCGCTGGAAAAAGCGATGACCGGCGACCAGAAAATTTTTCTGGTCGCTCAGAAGGATGCGGAAAACGATGATCCCACCCGGGACGATCTTTGCCGGGTAGGCACCATCGCCGTGGTCAAGCAGGCGCTGAACCTGCCGGGCGACAGCATCCGCGTGCTGGTGGAGGGCCTGCAGCGGGCCGTTCTTCTGGAGGTATCCGAAGAAGAACCCTGCATGATGGCGGACGTTCGCCCCTCGGTGGACACCAGCCTGAAGGACAGCGCCGAAATGAAAGCGCTGGTGCGCACCACGCAGGAATATTTTGAGCAGTACTGCCAGACCAGCATGCGCGTTTCTCAGGAAACGCTGAACTCGGTGCTGGAAGTGGAGCAGCCTGACCAGCTGGCGGACGTGATCGCCGCCAATGTACTGACCCGTCTGGAAGACCGTCAGGCCATTCTGGAGCAGCTCAAGGCCCGGGACCGGCTGGAAGCCCTCTGCGGCATTCTGCTGCGGGAGACGGAGCTGGCGGATGTGGAAAAGCAGGTGCAGGCCCGCATCAAGAAGCAGATCGAGCGCAACCAGAAGGACTATTACCTGCGGGAGCAGATCAAGGCCATTCAGACCGAGCTGGGCGACAAGGACGGCACCGATGTGGAAGAGCTTCGGGAAAAGCTGGAAAAAACGCCCCTGAACGACGAAGCCCGGCAAAAGGCGGAAAAAGAGCTGGAACGCCTGTCCCACATGGCCCCCGGCACGCCGGAGATCGGCATCAGCCGCACCTACGTGGAGTGGATCCTCGACCTGCCGTGGGGCAAGACCACTACGGACAATCTGGATCTGAAACGGGCCCGGCGCATTCTGGATCAGGATCATTACGGGCTGGAAAAGGTCAAGGAGCGCATCATCGAATATCTGGCCGTGCTGCGCATGAAGCAGGACATGAAAGGCCCGATCCTGTGCTTTGTCGGCCCTCCGGGCGTGGGCAAAACGTCCATCGTCCGGGCAGTGGCGAAGGCCGTGGGCCGGGAATTTGTGCAGATGTCGCTGGGCGGTGTGCGGGACGAAGCAGAGATTCGCGGTCACCGGCGCACCTATGTGGGCGCGATCCCGGGCCGGATCATCTCCGGCATCAAGCAGGCGGGCACCATGAACCCGGTGTTCCTGTTTGACGAAATCGACAAAATGAGCAGTGATTTCCGGGGCGACCCGGCCTCCGCGCTGCTGGAAGTGCTGGACGCGGAGCAGAACAATGCTTTCCGCGACCATTACATGGAGCTGCCTTTCGACCTGAGCAAGGTCATGTTCATCACCACCGCCAACTCCATGGACACCATCCCCGGGCCGCTGCTGGACCGGCTGGAGATCATCGAGGTATCCAGCTACACCGAAGAGGAAAAGCTGCGCATCGCCCGCAAGCACCTTCTGCCCAAGCAGATTCGTCAGCACGGGCTGAAGCCGGGCAGCGTCCGGATGAACGACCGGCTGCTGAAGGCCGTCATCGAAGGCTACACCCGGGAAGCCGGCGTTCGAGAGCTGGAACGGGTGCTGGCGAAGGTGGTCCGCAAAGCCGTGGTGGAAATGCTGGATGAAAACGCCGAAACCGTCGTTGTGACCCCGCAGAAGCTGCGCCAGTATCTGGGCGCGCCCCGCTTCTCCCGGGAGCAGCCGGAGAAAACCGCCTCCGTGGGGATGGTCAACGGCCTAGCCTACACGTCCGTGGGCGGCGAAATGCTGACGGTGGAATGCCTTGTCATGCCCGGAACCGGCGCTTTGCAGCTGACCGGCAAGCTGGGCGATGTGATGCAGGAAAGCGCTAAGGCGGCGCTGAGCTGGGCGCGGGCCCACAGCGAGCCCTGGGGGCTGGAAGCGGATTATTTCAAGAAACATGACATTCATATTCACGTGCCCGAAGGCGCGGTGCCCAAGGACGGGCCGTCCGCAGGCGTGACGCTGACCACTGCGCTGGTCAGCGTGCTGACGGGCATTCCCGTGCGGCAGGATATTGCCATGACCGGCGAGATCACCCTGCGGGGCAAGGTGCTGTCCATCGGCGGGCTGAAGGAAAAACTGATGGCCGCCTACCGGGCGGGTATTACAGAAGTGCTGATCCCCGAGGAAAACGAAAAGGATTTGGAAGAGGTGGCCCCGGTGGTGAAGGAACAGCTTCACATCACTCCGGTGCAGGATGTGGCGCAGGTGCTGGAACGGGCGCTGACCGCTCCCCTGCCCGCCGTTCCGGCGGAAGCACTCCCCCACGTCTCCTCCGGCGAATCCCGTCAGCCCACCATGATGCATCAAGGCTGACCCGCAGCGAACCGATCGACCAAAAGGAAAAAGAAGATGGAAATTAAAACCGCCGAATTCGTCACCAGTCTGGATCAGTACCGTGAAAAGCCTCCCATTACCCTGCCTCAACTGGCGGTAGTGGGCAAAAGCAACGTGGGCAAAAGCTCGCTGATCAACTCGCTGTGCAACCGGCGCAAGCTGTGCAAGACCAGCGCTACCCCGGGCAAGACCCGGCTGATCAACATTTTTCTCATCAACGGCAGTTTTCATCTGGTGGATCTGCCCGGCTACGGCTTTGCCAAGGTGGACAAAAAGGAAAAAATGCGCTGGGGCACCATGATGGACGATTACTTCCAGCAGAGCACCTGCCTGCGGCATGTGCTGCATCTGGTAGACATCCGCCACGAGCCTACGCAGGATGATATTGCCATGAATCAGTATTTCCGACAGATGGGCATTCCTTTTACGGTGGTCGCTACCAAAGCGGATAAAATCAGCCGCGGCGCGCGGATGAAGCAGATCGCCCCCATCTGTCGGGCGCTGCTGGTACAGCCGTGGGAGATTCTATGCTACTCCAGCGAAAACGGGCAGGGCCGCAGCGAGCTTTTAGGCATGCTGGGCGGGCTTCTGCAAAAGCCGGACGATCCTTCTCCGGAAGAAGAACCGGAAGACGAAGAGCAGCCAGACGGAGAACCGACGCCGGACGATCCCATGGAATAGTTTTACGATCCCTATCGTCTGGCCGGAACAGCAAAAGAGACGGTACGACGTGTTCGTCGTGCCGCCTCTCTTTTTTTCAGAAGCTTACTTCTGGCTGCCGCTCATGGCGCGCTCGGCCTGCTCGATCAGGCGCTTGACCATGTAACCGCCGATATAACCGGCCTGACGGCTGGGCATATCGCCGTTATAGCCCTGCTTGAGATTGATGCCCAGTTCGTTGGCGATCTCAAACTTCATGTTGTTCAGGGCCTGCTTGGCCTCGGGGACCATGCCGCCGTTGTTGGTGCCGCTCTGCTGATTCTGATACATTTTCCCTTCACCTCATCAAAATATTTCCCGTTCATCGGGAGGTCTTTCCGCCCTGAGAAGCCATCTGCCGCTCCGCCTGTTCGATCAGGCGCTTCACCATATAGCCTCCCACGTAGCCGTTTTCCCGGGAACTCAGGTCGCCGTTATAGCCCTGATTGAAGTTGATGCCCAATTCCCGGGCGATCTCATACTTCATGTTGTCCAGCGCGGCGCGCGCTTCGGGCACGGTGGTCTGGGTGTTCCGAGAGGAACCGCTTTGCTTTACCATCTTCTTTTCACCTCCTTGATGTGGGTTCAACGCTATTTTGGCTTTTCGGGGTCAAAATACCCTGACAATTCTTTGCTGAAATGCGAGGTTTTGTCGTTTCTTCCGAAATATTGTTTGCATGGCGCGGGCCGCTGGCTTATACTAAAGCAAGACCCGTCATCCACGCGTCTGAACGGGACGGCGGCGTACCGGAAATATGCCGGGCCGAAAACGATACGGCTGTTTTTTAGCGGCAGCGCCGGGCCGACGCAGGGATTGCGGGCGATTTCAAAAAGAGAACCGGCGAAATGGTTTCACCGGCTCTCCGACGGGATATACTTTGAAAGGAAGCCTGCCTGGGCAGGCGATGATAAAGGAGGAACCTTTCATGGCTGTGACCAAGGTAAACGAACAGAATTTTCAGGCGGAGGTGCTGAGCAGCACCCAGACCGTACTGGTGGATTTTTACGCCGACTGGTGCGGACCCTGCAAGATGCTCAGCCCCGTGGTGGATGAAATTGCCGGAGAAATCACCGGCTGCAAGGTCGTGAAGCTGAACGTGGATGAAGCGCCCAATCTGGCGGCCCGCTACAATGTCATGTCCATTCCCTCGCTGATGGTTTTCCGTCAGGGCGAGGCCGTCGATCGTTCCGTCGGCGTTCAGAGCAAGCAGCACATTCTGAACATGCTCAAGGGCTGAAAACGGGACGGTGGAGGCGGCGTCCGCATAAACACACGCATGATCGTAAAGCGTTCAAGCGTCCGCGGGCATCCGTTGCCGGAGAAAAGCCCTTTTGGGGAGTTGTCAGAGGGGCTGCAACAAAGGGTGCGCAGCACCGAGGACGAGGACAGCCCCGAAGGGGCTACCGCAGTCCGAAGCCTGCGACGCGTAGCGGGACAGGCCGCAACAGTCTCTGACGAAAAAGCTCGCCGCAGGCGAACCTTTTTGACAATCTGAGGAAAGCCGGGCCATCTGGCCCGGCTTTTCTTCGTTTTTTTCGTATTCGTTCACTCGTCCCCGGCCGTTTCCATTTCAAACCAGAAGGTGCTTCCCTTGCCAACGGTACTTTCCGCTCCGTAGTCCATGCCGTAGCCGTCCAGGATGCTGCGGGCAATATTCAGGCCCAGACCCGTGCCGACGGCCGCGCGCTTATGGGGCTTTTTGCCGCGATAATAGCGGTTCCAGATATAAGGCAGTTCCTCCGGCTCGATTCCCTCGCCGGTATCCGTCACAGAGAGGCGCACCCGGCCATTCTGGATTGTCTGGGTAATCGTGACGGTCATGTCATCGCCGGTATAGGTCAGCGCGTTATTAATCAGGTTGTAGACCACCTGACTGATCTTCAGCGGATCGGCCCGGACAAAAGCCTCCCCCTGCTGCTGGAAGCGGATTACATAGCCGTCCTGCTCCGTCAGTTTGACGTAGCGGGTCAGGATTTCGCGAATGGACTCGGTCAGGCTGAAGCGGCAGCTGTTCTCCTCCGGCGCGGCGTTCTGGCTCCTGCTGTAATCCAGCACCGCGTTGACCAGCGTGGTCAGGCGGTGGGTTTCATCCAGAATGACCTGCAGGTTTTCGGGGGTATTTTCTCCGGGAATGTCCCGCATGGCTTCCACATAGCCCTCGATCAGGGTCAGCGGCGTGCGTAGATCGTGGCTGATGTTGGCGATCAGTTCCCGCTGGGTCTCTTCTACCTTGCGGAGATCCCGTGCCGCCTGCGCAAGCTGGCGGTTCAGCTGAGCGATTTCCCGATAGGCGTTCGCGTCATGAATCGGCGTGAATTCGCCCTGACTCAAGGCGCGGGCCGCCTCCGTCGTCTGAATAATGGGCCGGGAGATCCGTCTGGACAGAATGCTGGACAAAAGAAATCCGATCAGCAAAAGGGCGGTGGTCAGCACCCACAATTCGCTGCGGATGGTCTGCACTGTGGAAGTGACGGGCGTTAACAGCGTATTGAGCAGTACGTAGTACTCGCTTCCGTCTTCCAACCGGGCTTGCTGAATGGAAACCAGATATTCCGCGCTGTCGTCACTCATGGGCAGCGGTGCCGGGAACGCAAAGCGCTGTCGGTCGAAACCGCTGCTGCGCGTGCGCTGCATAGGGAAAAACACAAAATTTTGCCCGTCTGTTTCCAGTTTTTGGGCCATACGCCGCAGATCCCGGTGGTTCAGATGATGAATGATACAGCTGAACGCGGTATCGGCGCTGTAGACCGTCTGCATGTTTTCATCCACAATCAGCACGCACAGGCCGTTATCCTCGGCAACGCGCTCGATCAGCGTGTTCAGGCTGGTATTATCGATGTTTCCCGCAATATTGGCCGATACGTTCTGAAGAGTGCGGCGCTTTTCATAGCGGTAAAACTGATCCAGCAGCTGAATCTGCATCAGCCACAAAAGGGCCACCATCAGCACGATAAACAGAAAAAACGTCCAGCTGACGCGGGTCTGAATGCCCAGAAGGCGCTCTTTTTTCCCCGGCTTTGCCTCCATGGAGGCGGGGGCCGGTTCAGTTTTCTTCTTTTTCAAAGCGATACCCTACCCCTCGCAGCGTGGTGATGTAGCGGGCGTAGTCGCCCAACTGCCGTCGCAGCAGCTTGATATGGGTGTCCAGCGTTCGGTCGTCGCCGAAAAAGTCAAAGCCCCAGACCTCGCTGATCAGCCGGTCCCGGGTCAGGGCGATACCGCGGTTCCGCACCATATAAAACAAAAGCTCGTATTCCTTCGGGGAAAGCTCCACCGTCTCGCCGTCCACCGTAACGCGCCGGGCGGTAAAGTCCACCTTCATGCCCTGAATTTCCACGATTTCATGGGCGTTTTCCTGCATCTCCGTCCTGCCGGTGCGCCGCAGCACCGCTGCTACCCGCATCATCAGTTCTTTGGGCGAAAAGGGTTTGACCACATAATCGTCGATGCCCAGTTCGAAGCCATGAATCTTATCGTATTCTTCGCCCCGGGCCGACAAAAGAATGATGGGCAGTTTCGGACGGAACTTCCGAATTTCCCGCGCGGCGGAAAAACCGTCCAGCTCCGGCATCATAATATCCAATATCACCAGTCCGATGCTGTCGTCCCTGGCTTTTTCAATGGCCTCCATGCCGTCGGCGGCCTCTTCCCACGCATAACCTTCAAAGGCGGCGTATTTGGCGATCAGCGTCCGAATGCGGCTTTCGTCGTCTACGATCAACAGTTTCATCCCGGCACCCCCGTTTCGTAATGGGAAAAGGGGCGTTTCCGCCCCGCGACTCCCCTATGCCATTGTAACAGCCGAAGGTGAACGTTCCATGAACATGCAGTGTTTTTTACCAGAATGGGTTTACTCTTTCTCCTCGAAGGACAGGGCGATCCGGTTCTGGTCGTTCTCCCACAGCTTATCCAGACGGTAGAAATCCCGCTCCTCCGGATGGAACAGGTGAACCAGCACCGTCCGGTAGTCCAGTACGATCCAGCGGCCCTCCTGCTGGCCTTCCTTCCGGGCGGGTTCATAGCCAAGCTCGGACAGTTTGTCTTCCAGATCGTCCGCCAGCGCCTTCACCTGCAGGGCGTTGCGGCCTGAAGCGATCACCATGGCGTCGGTAATGACGGTCATCTGAGAGACGTCCAGCGCCGTAATGTTCTGCGCCTTTTTGTCATAAAGAATCCGGGCGATGGTCTGGGCCAGATTTCTTGCTTCTTCCATTCGTTTCGCTCCTTTTACGGTTTTGGTTGATTGGCTTCTTTCTTTTCTTTTTCCCGCTGCATCCGTTCCAGCCATTCCAGCGTCCTCCGGGTAGCCGGATGAACCGTGCCTCCGCGCTGGACCACATAGTCCAGGGTGGAGCGCAGGGAACGGATAGTCGCCGCCAGCAGATCGTTTTCCGCCAGGGCGCGGACTTCTTCCAGCGCAGGATAGCTTCGGCGGGAAGGCTCGATCTTATCGGCCAGATAAACCGCCATATCCAGCGGAAGCATTCCCACCTTTCCGGTGGTATGGCAGCGGATCGCCGCCAGCACGCTCAGATCCTTCACGCCGTACTGGCTTTCCGCCAGCGCCGCGCCCGCATAGCCGTGCAGGATGCTTTCGCTTTGAAGGGTTTCCTTGTCCAGCAGCAGGCGGTGTTCCCGGGCGATGGCCTGCTGCTGGCTCAGCGGCAGACACTTGGCGCAGTCGTGCAGAAGTCCGGCCAGCTCCGCCTGTTCCGGGTTCAGGCCGTGCTTTTCCGCCAGCCGCCGGGCCGTCCACGCCACCAGCAGGGAATGGACCAGCCGTTTGTCGGTCAGCGCCTTCCGGAGCCGTCCGTACATCTGAGCCGCGCCCTGCGGGCAGGGCGGAACGCCGTACAGGCCCATTACGCGGATATACTCCATCACCTGCGGTTTCAGCCCGACCGGCTCCTCGCCTGCGGCCAGTGCCCGGCGGATCTCCGTGGAAGAGACGTTCCGGGGCGGCAGGGACAGAAAACGCAGCTTTGCGCCGCGCTTCACCAGTTCTTCATAGACCGGGCGGCGCCTGGGTTCCTCGGTGGAACGGCAGCATACGATGAACTGACACAGGGAGAACACCTTATCCGGCTTGCGCCAGTTGGGCAGGTCCACCATGGTGTCCTCGCCGATGATGTAAAACAGTTGAACCTCCCCCAGCTGCTTTTTCATCAGCGTCAGGGTGTCCACCGTGTAAATGGTTCCCTCCCGTTCCAACTCCATGCGCGACGGTTCCATGCCCGGCAGACCGAAGACGGCCAGACGGGTCATTTCATAGCGGCGTTCCGCGTCGGCCAGCTCCTCGTGTTTATGAGGCGGGTTGCCGGTGGGCAAAAAAATCACCCGATCCAGCTTATATTCCTTCATGGCGCACTGCGCCATTTCTACGTGGCGTTCATGGATGGGATTAAAGCTGCCCCCCATGATGCCGATGCGTTCCCTTTCCAAGGGCGTCCCTTCCTTCGTTACTTTCGTATCGTCTCCTCATTTTCATTATACTAAAAAAGGGCCGAAAGGGGAAGTATTCATAGAGCAGAAAAATGCGGGAGGAAATTTGATGGAACGCTACCGGCAGAAAACGGCGCTGGCCTCGGCGGCGGATCATCTGCTGCGGGTCCTGATCGCATGGGCGGCGGGCGTGGGATGGTTCGTGGCGCTCTGGGGGCTGTGCCTGCCGGCGCTGACCGCAGGCACGGCGCTGGGCGGACTTTTCTGGCTGTGTGCCCGCCTGCTTGGAAAAAAACGGATGCAGAAAAAAGAAGCCGCCCTCCGGCGGACGCTGGGCGGCGAGCTAGCGCTGGAAAAGCTGCTTCTATCCCCTCCGGCAGAGGCGGCTTCCCGGTGCGTACGCTGGCTGCAATCCCGAACGCGGCTCCAGATCGATCATTGGACGGAAAGCGGCGGTCTTGGCACCTGGGAAGGCGCATCCGTCCTTTTCCGGCTGACCGCGCAGCATCCCGGAACGGAGATCGCCTCCCAGCAGATCAGCGAAGCCATTCGTGACGCCAGCCAAGTCAAATCGCAGCGGCTATTGTTCTGCACCACGGCCCCGCTCTCTCCGTCAGCGGTTCGGTTGGCGGAAACAGCGGAGCCGGAGCTGCGGCTGGTGGGGCGGGAAGAGCTGATCCAGCTGGCCGGAGCCTGTTCCCCTGCCACGGACGAAGATCTGTGCCGCTTAAAACAGCGAAAACCAAAACGCCGTTCCGCCCGGGAATGGCTGAAGATCATTCTCCATCCCAGCCGGGCGAAACGGTATTTCTGGTACGGCGCAGGGCTGGCCGCGCTGACACTGGTGACGGGCCAGCGTTTTTATCCCATTCCGGCAGCGGTTTGCCTGCTGCTGTTCGCAGGCTGCAAAATCTACGCGGCACGGCACCGTGCCGAAAGCTGGTCATAAAGTTTCCAGCACTTCAAACCGTTCAAAAACAACGGGCATTTCTTCCGTAAAGGAATAACCAAGCTGCCTGCCTTCCTCCGTGAAAAAGGCGATGTGGTTTTTCCGCCAGGAGTCAAGGCAGTCATCCTCGCCTTCCCACTTTGCCAGCTCAAAGCCGATCTCCCGAAAGGGCAGAAGCTCGACCTGCGTGGTCACGAGCAGACATCCGGGCCGGCCTTCCCAATCCGTCAGCACGTTCCAATCGCCGGGCTTGGGAACGGGTTCGCCCTCCGACCGATAGGCGGCCAGGCTGCTGGACGTGGCCCGTTTTTTCCCCTCCAGCACCAGCTTCAGCAGCCGGTCGGCGGCGGGCTGCTGAAGCTCAAAATGCCAGTGCGGCACGTTGGAAAGGTCAGGCTTATATTTTTCCGTCACTGAAATACCGAATTTCCGGCACTTCTCAACGGATTCTTCTTCCTCCTGCAGCGCGGCGCGGGAGTACCAGTATTGAGCCTTTTCCAGATTTCTTTCGCCGCAAAGCCCTTCTTCGTAAAAGGTGGCCAGATTGCACTGTGCGTCCCAGTCGCCATGAATGGCGGAGAGATTCGTCCAATACAGCGCCTTTTGCATATTCGGCTCCACGCCGATGCCCTTCCAGTAAAAATAGCCCGTCTGGCATTCCGCTAGCGGATAGTGAGTTTCCTCGGCCAGCTTCAAATGGCCTTCAAAGCATCGGTCAAACTGTTTGGAGTTCCAATAAAGATCCATCAGTTCATTGCATCGGTCAAATTCCAGGCAGGGTTCGTAATAC
>CAKUCE010000023.1 GCA_934643535.1 uncultured Clostridia bacterium
AGGTGAAGGCGACAATCTGGGGAACGATCCCGCTTTCCGGCTGGCAGGCAAAGCCCTGCATGGCCGGGAGCGCGGGCTTGGGCGCGCTGAAGCTCACGGTAGTGCCAGTGCGCAGGCCCTCGCTTTCGGTCCCGTCATTTTTGACGGCGTAGACGGTAAAGCCGCCCACATATGCGTCTTCCATCGTGCAGGTAGGCATCCAGATCAGCTCATTGCTGTTCTCGATGGCTTCTCCCGCATCCACCAGAGACTGGCTGTATTCCTTCTCATACAGCGTATTGCCGTCGTCGTCCTCCACACGGACTCCCTTGATGTGCCTGGAGGTCTGGATGGTCAGACGCAGCGTCGCGGGCGCCTGGGTGTCGGAGGTGGACACGGTGAAGCTCTTGATGGGGTCTTCCTCCGGCACGATCATGTTCTTCACACGGGAAAAAGCGGTCACAACGGCGGTCTTCACCGGGGAGATCAGCTGACCGGCCTTGCCGCCGATGCCCTCCCAATTCGGCAGGCAGATGCCCGCCAGCAGGCCGCCAATGACCAGCAGCAGGATCAGAATGGGCAGAAGCACGCCGCCGCGGCGCTCTTCCACCTCTTCTTCCTGTTCGTCGTCGTTTTCAAAATCATAGGGCTTGCGGGGCACCGGCGGCTGCTGCCGGCTGTCCTCACTGTAAACAGGACGTCCCGGCGTGCGATAGGCATAGGGCTGCTCGCCGCCTTCCTGCGGAGCCCGGGGGACGTTTTCCCCATCGTTCATGGGCCGACGCTGGGGAACGGGCCGCTGAACGGGGCCGCGCATTTCCTGTCCGGCCGGACGGCGCTGCGGGGCCGCCGCGCCGCGCGTGGGCTGCTGCCCGGGCCGGGGCGCATCCTGACCGGCTCCCGAAGGCCGCTGCGCGGCTGCGGGACGGCGCTGAGGCGCGTCCGCACCCTGTGGACGCGCAGCCTGCCGGGGACGGGGCGCGGCGTTTTCCTGCCGCTGCGCTTCCTCCGGCCGTGCGGGCGCTGCGGAACGCTGAGGCATCGCGGTGCGCGCGCCGGTATACATACCGCCCGGCACGGTACGGCGATGCTGAACGGGCATTTCGCTGTCCCCCGCCTGGAACGGGTCAAATTCCTTCTGAACGGGCGTTTCCGCCTGAGGCGCGGCTTCCGCCGCGGAAGAAGCGTCTTCCTGCTGGCGGCGCTCCATCCGGCTGCGGCGGCGGCGCGGCTCCGCGGTTTCGGGAGCCTGCGTCGCTTCCCCGGCGGACTGTTCGGTTTTTTCGGTCTTCAAAGCGGCAGGCTTTTCGGAAACAGGCGCGACCTCGGGAGTCTTCTCCCGGACCGGCGCGGCCGCTTCCGGCTCCTGCACGGTGGTGCGGCGGCTGACCATCTGAACGGGACGGGCGATTCGCGTGGGCGCTGCGTCGCCCATCATGCGGAAATCCGCCATGTCTGCGCTGGACAGCGGGACGCCGCCCTGCTGGATCTCGGGGCCAAAGGGCGCAGGATCATCGTCGAGGAAGCTGCCTGTTCCGGCGTTTCCCGCCCCAGGCCGCCGCCACGCCGCATAGGGATCCGTACCATCGGGAGACTGCGCGCCTTCGCCGTTCTCATAGGACGTTCCGTTCCATTCGGACTTTGCTTCCTGAACGGGCTTTTGGTAAAAGTCGTTGGAATTCGGCTGGTCGCGATAGAAATCACTCAATTTCGTGCACTCCTTATCATCCTTGGTTGCTCCCCCGGGGAACCGGCTGACTTCGCAAAACGGGAACAGCTCTCCCGGCTTCGGTCGTTTCATAGGATTGGCGCATCTGTCAATGCGTATACCACCATTTATTATACCAATATTCCTATCGCAGGACAACCCCTGATTTTTCACGCTCCTTTTCAGGGGCTTCCCCATACCGTTTTGACCCAAACTTGTTACAATCCTCACAGGGCCGGGAGCGAAAAAGGCAGGATTTCCCCTTCCCGGCGCAGAATGTATTCCCCGTTATTTTATTCGGAGGAGATTCGTATGTCAGAGCCGATTCTTGTGCTGAGTCATAACGCCGCCCTGTCCGGACTGATCGCCCGCACCCTTCGCTGGCGGGAGGTCTGCTCCACCATTCTGCCGGTGAACACGCCGCTTTCCGCCCTGCAGGAGCGGAAAGTCAGGGGTCTTATCCTGGCTGCGGACACGCCGGATGATTCTCTGCTGGACGAACTGGACCCCGCCATTCTTCAAAGCGGCCTTCCCGTGCTGGCGCTGGGCGGCGCCGCGCCTCTTCTGTGCCGCTGGCACGGCGGCGCCTTCGGCCCCTGGGAAAAGACGGCGGCCAGCTCCGCCATTACCTTCTCCGATGTTCCTCTGTTTCGGGAAATCAGCTCGGGCGAACGGATGCTGCACCACTATGCGGCGCTTTCGCTGAACGCCGGGCTGCAGCCGGTGGCCGAGGCGGACGGCGCGGTCGTCGGCTTCCGTCACGCGGAGCTGCCTCATTTCGGCATTCAATACCCCATCGAGCGGCACGACCCGGACGGCGCGCTGCTGCTTTCCAATTTTGCGCTGGAGATCTGCGGGGCGAAAGCCGACTGGAACATGGACACCATCATCGACCTGGCGCTGGACGAGATCCGCCGTGAAGCTCCAGCCGAGGGAAAGATCCTCTGCGCGGTTTCCGGCGGTGTGGACAGTGCGGTCTGCGCGCGGCTGGTCAGTCTGGCCGCAGGCAGCCGTCTGCGCTGCATCCTGATCGACAACGGCATGTTCCATGACGGCGAGCCGGAATTCATCGTGCGGGAGTTTCAGGAAAATCTGGGGATCACGCTGGAGCGGATCGACGCGCAGGCGGAATTTCTGGAAGCCTTCCGGGGTGTGGCGGATGAAAAGCAGAAAGCGCAGCTTGCTTCTGAACGGATGATCCACGCGCTGGCGCGGCAGATCAACGCCGATCCCGAGATCCATACGGTGGTGCTGGGCACCAATTTCAACGATACGATCTTCGGTCAGTCTCCCATTCCGGCGCTGCGGGACGCCACCTGCGAACGCCAGCCCAAATTCCTGCAGCCTTTGCAGAATCTTTTCAAGGATGAAGTACGCAGATTGGCGCAGGCCCTTTCCCTGCCCGGTTCGTTGTGCCTGCGGCAGCCCTTTCCCACCAGCGGACTGGCCTCCCGCATCTTTGGCGAGGTAACGCCGGAACGGCTTCAGCTGCTTCGGGCGGCGGATGCGTGCCTGGAAGAGGAAATCGCGGAAAACGGCTTTGAGCGCAAGCTGTGGCAGTATTATTCCGTGCTTTGCCAAAGCCCGGATATGCCCGGCTGCTACACCATCGTTCTGCGGGCCCTGCAGGCGGGACGCACCACGGCCACCAGTGCCCGTCTGCCCTTCGATCTGCTGGAACGGGTCTCCCAGCGCATGCTCCGGGAACTGTCCGGCGTTTCCAGAGTGGTTTACGATCTGACGCCTTCCCGCCACTACGGCGAGCAGGAATAGCCCCTGTCCTCGCAGCATACATCATTTTTTACGAAGGGAAGTGGTTTGGATGCTGATTTGCGACACCCATGCCGATACGCTCTACAGGATGCAATATACCAAAAACACCGATATCACGCTCAAAAGGCTGATCCAGCCGGGGCATACCTGGGTGCAGGCGCTGGCTCTGTTTGTGGGCGGCAACGGCCTCAAGGGCGACGATCGCTATCTGATCGACCGTGAGCTGGAAAATTTCGAGCTTCTGAAAAAGAAAGGCTTTCACCAGATCCGCCGCATCGAGGAAGCGCAGCCTGACAGGGCCAACGTCCTGCTGACCATTGAGGGCGGCGAAGTCTTCGGGGACGATCTTTCGTCTGTGCAGCGCTTTGCGGAGCTGGGGGTTCGCGCGGCTGCGCTGGTCTGGAACAATGAAAACCTGCTGGCGCATCCGGCGGTCAAGGGCTCCGATAACGGCCTGACGCCCTTCGGCTGGCAGGTGGCCAAGGAACTGCGGAAGCATCATATTGCACTGGACATTTCTCACCTGAACGAGCGAGGCTCCTGGGAACTGATGGAAAGCAATGTTCCGCCCATGGCCTCCCATAGCTGCTCCAAAACGCTGTGCAACCACCCCCGCAACCTGACGGACGAGCAGCTGCGGGCGCTGTTCCACGCAGGCGGCTATGTGGGCGTCAATTTCTATCCGGTCTTTCTGAAGGAATCCGGTCAGGCGACGGTGGACGACCTGATTGACCACATTGCATACATGTGCGATCTGGGCGGCGAGCGCTGCGTGGGACTGGGGAGCGATTTTGACGGCATTGACTGCTATCCCGACGGGCTGCGCACTCCCGACCAGATCCCGGCGCTTTTGGAGCGCATGAAGCAGCGAGGATTTGACGAAATGCTTATCAAAAATGTGGCCGGAGAAAACTTTGCCCGCTATCTGGCGCAGATCGACCACAACGAATAATTCCTTTCAACAGGAAAGGGCCGCTGGACAAGCACGTCCGCGGCCCTTTATCTATCCCGTTTTTTTCAATCGTGGAAGACCAGCGTGATCTCCACATCCTCGTCTCCATCGGCGGGGAGCGCAGTGTTCTCCGGCGCGGCAGCTTCTTCCGTCTGCTCCGGCGCGGCGGTCGCTTCGGGAACGTTCCCGCCCCGGGCCGCGTTTTCCTTGTCAATCTGGGCCTTGCGGCGGGGCGGCTGGCAGGCGGAGCATGGCTCCAGCTTGGCGAAAGCCCCTGTATCCAGCTCGCCGTAGGTAAAAGCCGTCAGCGGCAGGTAACGCGATCTGACGGAGTTGCAATTCGCCGTGGCGTGGTAGTAGCTTCCTCCGTCGGGGTTGTAATACAGGGGCGTAGCGTCGTCCGGGTACGGCAGCGTCCGGCCCTTATCATCCCACACGATCACCTTGGTGTATTTTTTGTAATGATCCCAGATCCATTTTTCATTCAGGCCGTCTTCGTTGGCAATGCGGGCCGTGCGGACGCAGCCGTGGCTGGCGCGCTGGCCCAGTTGGGCCTCCCACTTGGTATAGCGCTTTCCCCCGTCGGCCAGCAGGGTGTAGGGCACCTCATGGATCATATCGCCGCCGTTAAACCGAATGGCCCGGGCACAGATCATGCCCTCGCTGTCAAAATCCCCCACCCGGCTGATCATCAGGTACTCGCCGGCAGCCGTTTCGTTATAGGGCTGCGTATCGTTGGGCAGGCCGGTGGAAATGACGCAGCTGGAAAAATACTCACCGTTGAGGAACACATACAGCCGCTGGGTCAGCTTGTCAATGATAATGCCCATTTCATTGCTGGGCGTGACCGTCTTGAGCAGGCTGGTTTTCACATAACCGCGAATCAGCCGGTTGTAGTAATCCAGCCCTTCGATCAGCGTCCAGCCGTCCTCATCCTCGCCCAGCACATGCACAGCGGCGGACGCGCCGTTGATGGTGCCGCCCAGCTTGTCCGTGTTTACCTTGTCCCCGCCGGGGGTCTTCCGGGGCGCGATGGCCTCCTTTTCCCCTGCGTCCAGCACGGTAATGGGCTTCATCAGAAGCTCCCAGCAGGCTTCGGTATCGGTAATATCATAGGCAAAATCCTCGCCGAACCAGACCTCGCCCGTCTCGTATCCTTCCAGCCACTCCGCCACGGTTTTGGCCTGTGCGGAAACGGCCGGCAGGCAGCAGGCAAGAAGCAGCAGGGCGCAGAAAAAAGCGGTGATCCTTGTGCCGTTGGTCATTGACATGTTCCTCCATTGCATGCGGTATACCCGAAAATCGGCGCAGAAGTTTCTGACCTTCTGCGCCGGTCGCTGTCGTTCTTATGCGTTATCGCCGGTTTCGCCTTCTTCCAGCGGAGCGGCGGGGTCTTCCTCTTCCTCCGGGATCTCCGTCTCTTCCGGCGCTTCGTCCGCAGTCTCCCCGGACGGTTCTTCGTCCGAAACGCTTTCCTCCTCCGTGCTGCCTTCGGGAGCCGTTTCGGCGTTTTGCTTCTTTTCCTCCACCTTGGCGAAGCGCTGGGCCCGGGCCAGATTCAGCCGTTCGTCCACGCTCTTCAGCTCCGCCAGCATATCCTCCAGCGGCTGGGGAAGGCTTTCGCCCTTCTGCCAGAGTTCGTAGGCTTTCAGCGGGAAAGCGTTCAGCAGTTCGCGGCGCTGGTTTTCCAGATTCAATTCCTGCAGCCGCTGCTGAGCGTTGCTGGCCAGATTGGACGCGCCCTGTCCGATGGCCTCCATTCCTTTGAGAACCGTCAGCTTTATTTTATTGCCAAACTGTGCCATAAGCGCATCTTCCTTTCCATTCGATCAAATTCCATTGAAAACGGAAACCTCCGCCGTTCTGCCGTGAAAGTTCCATCGTTATTATAGCATAGAATGATCGGGAAATGAGTCCCTGCCGCCAATGTTCAAAAAAGGTTTACAAAACGCTTTACCAATGCACTTTCAGCGCGTCGGTGACCACCTGATAGCGGCTTTCCGGAATGGGCAGAATTTCACCGTCCAGATTGAGCATCATGCCGGGCGAGCTGAGGGCGCAGGTTTTGGCCCGATAATGATGGGCCACTTTCTTCTTATACAGCGTCCCGCTCATCAGGGAGGGCAGATAGAAGGGAATCTTCCAGCGGGGCACCGCGTCCACCACAAGCACATCCAAAAGGCCGTCCTCCACATCCGCCATAGACGCGATGGGAATACCGCCGCCGATATAGCGCCCGTTTGCGATGGAGCAGATCATGCAGTCCTTATCCATGGTCAGGTCGTCGCCCACCTGAATATGCATCCGAAAGGGCTTAAACGTGCGGATCGCCCGCAGCACGCCGTACAGATAAGGCCAGATGCCCTTTACATGCTTTTTGGCCTCCAGCGCGTAGGTCAGGGTAAGGACGTCGAAGCCGCCGCCGCACACGTTCATGAAGAAACGGTCGTTCACCTCGCCGGTATTGACGGGCCGGGCAGGATGGGTCAGGATAAAATCCAGCGCTTCCTTCCACTGGCGGGGCGTGCCGATGGTCTTGATGAAATCGTTGCCCGTTCCGGCAGGCACAATGCCCAGCGAGGTATTCGTATGCACCAGACCGGCGGCAGTTTCACAGACCGTGCCGTCTCCGCCCATGGCGATAACCGTTTCCACGCCCCGGCTGGCGGCGTCACGGGCCAGTTCTGTGGCATGGCCCGGATATTCCGTGTAGCGGATGATGAAATCCACCTGTTTTTCTTTCAGATAGTGCTCGGCCTCCTGACCGATCTCCCGTGCCTGTCCGTTCCGCGCCGCCGGATTGACGATGACCTCGTACATGAATATCCCTTCCTGCCTGCTGCTTTCTTATTTTTCTTTTGCATTTTACCTGAAAAACGGCAAAAAAGGAAGGGAAAAATGTAAAACCGACCCTTTTTCTGTAACTTTTCAGCGTTTTTCCAGGATAAAGGTTTTGTTGGGACTGCCCGCGCCGCTGGTCTCCAGCACCAGGCCCGTTTTCTCGCGCCGAAGCGCCCCATGGAGCGTAAAGGGGCCGTCCGGGGTACGGTCGGTCAGGATCAGCGTGCCCTCATGCCAGCCGCAGGCCGCCAGGCAATGCAGATCGGGCGCGCCGGGCATATCGCAGGAGCGGATATAGGCCGCGGGTCTGCCAACGCCAAACCGCGCCCTGATCGCGCTGCCCTGCGCCGGAGTGATCGTCAGGGGAAGCACGCCATCCTCCACCGGGTCAATGGTCAGCGCCAGCTCATCGCAGCCATAGGTCCCGGATTCAAAGGCGCCGGAACCGTCGTCCGCAGGCCACGGATAGGCCAAATGCGCCGCCCGTTCCAGCAGTGCCTTCTGTTCGGCCTCCGTACCCGGCTCCATCCGGCCTGCCGGGAACAGCTCATCGTGGATCAGTTTCATTTCCGTGGCCATATCGTCAATGCCCGCCGTAACGGCCACCACCATATGATCGTCCGGGGACACCATGCATAGCTGGCCGAACATGCCGTCGCCCCGGAAGCGATTCTCCCGGGTGCGCCAGAACTGATAGCCATAGCCCTGATGCCACTCGTTTTCCGGCTCGGGATTACCGTTGGAATTGTCAATCTGCTTTGCTGTGGCCAGCTTCAGCCATTCCACGGGCAGCACCTGCCGGCCATGCCACATGCCGTTCTGAATCAGGCAAACGCCAAAACGCAGAATGCTGTCGGTTGAAAGGTGCAGACCCCAGCCGCCGCAGCAGACGCCCTGCGGGCAGCAGTCCCAATCGGGCCGGGAGATGCCCAGCGGCTCAAAGAGACGGGGCATGAGATAATCCCGGATGTTCTGCCCGGTCACCCGCTGCACCATGGCGCTGACCAGATAGGTGCCGTGGCTGTTGTAGTGGAAGTGGGTTCCGGGCTGATGATCACAGTCATGAGAAAGAACGGCCCTTGCCCAGTCCGGCCCTTCGTTTTTCCGATGGTCTTCCGCCGGCGGAACCAGATGATCGATTTCATCCGACTCCGGCTTCAGGCCGGAGCCCATGGTCAGCAGGTGCGCCAGCGTGACCTGCTGCAGCCATTCGGAGGGATGATCCGGCGCTTTGTCCTTCAGCACGTCCAGCACCTTTGAATCCCAGCGGAGCAGCCCTTCGCTGACGGCAAAGCCCGCCGCGGCGGAGGTGAAAGACTTGCTCAGAGAAAACAGGACATGCGGAGTCTGATCGTCGTAAGGGGCGTAATTCAGCCTGCAGGCCAGTTTACCGTCCTTCCAGATCAGTATGGAATGGTGTTCCAGCCCGGAGGCTTCCACCGCGTCCAGATAACGCAGCAGTCCCTTTGAGGAGATTCCGGCTTCTTCCGGAACAGAAACGGTTTCCCATGGCATCATATGCGCAGTCTCCTTTCGTTATTGCAGTGTTACCTGCACCATCACGGGATTATGATCGGAATATTCAAAGTTCAGATCCACGGTTTCCACATGATTCAGCTTTAGATTGTCGGTCATCAGGAAGCCGTCGATCAGGTAAAAGGCATGGTTCTCCCGGTCGCCGGTATAGGGCTGATCCAGCGAACGGCAGCTGGGGCGCGTCCCGTCGTAGACCAGATCAATGTAATGGGGCAGCTCGTCCTCGGCGAAAACGCCGGGCGTCCACTTGCCCTCCCAGCTCCCGCCGATATGAGAAGCCTCCGCAAAGGTCTGATTGAAATCGCCGCCCGCAATGACATAGTTGCCCTTTCGGTACTCGGCCTTCATCAGCTCCACCAGCTGACGGGTCTGGGCTACTTTTCCCTCGCCGTCGTCATAGGCTTCCAGATGGAAGTTGACCAGCACCAGTTCCCTGTCCGTCCCTTCCACAGGCACTCTTTCCACCAGCATGCACCGCTTGAGGTTGGCGATGCGCAGAGGCCATTTGAAAGGAACCGGCAGGCTTTCCCGGGTCGCTTCCGTCACCTGAAGCTCCGTCAGGGTCGTTAGGCCGCTGTGCATCCGACCGATGGGCGGCCATGGATAGGGAACGAACGCCACCTTGTAGTTGGCGGCAAAGGCCGTATTCAGGCTCAGACCGTGGCGGTAGTATTCCACCTCGTTCACGCCGTAGGTGCGGGAGGAATCCACATCCGTTTCCTGCAGAAAATACACCTGCGCGTTCTGAGCGTTCAATGCGCCCAGAATCCCCGCCAGATTGGCATTGACCCGTTCTCTGATTTCCGGTTTCACGCCGGTGCCGCCATCCATAAAGAAATCCTGCGTCCGGTCCAGTCCGGCATAGCCGGTATTAAAGGTGACGATCTTCAGCATTTCCCCCACCTTTACCGCGCGGCTCCGGGCGGCTGCCGTCACCTCCACGGGTTCGACCGGATCGGGGTTAAATTCCGCCGCCGTCAGATAGCCGATCAGTCCGGCTGCGGCCAACACGATCACCAATACCAACATTCCCAGAAATTTCAGCAATTTCTTCAACGCTTTTCCTTCCCTTCCCCTGTTTCTGCTGTCATTTGTCCTGATTGTACCACAAAGCCGGGGAAATGCAAACCAAAAAACAGCGGCAGAGTGATCTCCGCCGCCGCGTCGTTTTGATACGTTTTGATTATTTCTGTACCTTTTCGGCCTTGCCCATGCGGGAAAGCAGCATGGCTGCCGCGAAGCCGGCGGCAAAAGTCACCACGCCCGCGATGATCTGCCCCACGCTGTCCCAGCGAATATCGGGGTTGAGCAGGATCGCCACGGGAGAAGCCAGCACCAGCCCCAGTACGCCGCAGTAGGTAGGCGTGGGGCACTTGGCCATAAGCCATTCGATGACCTTGGCAATGCCGAAGATTCCCAGCACGACGCCCACGCCGAAAGGCAGCAGCGTCAGCAGCGGATGAACGGCGGCCGCGAAATCAGCGCTGAAAAGCGCGTCCTTCAGATCATTGACGGCGTTCAAAATAGGCGTATAGTAGCCCAGCAGCATCAGCATCATGCTGCCGCTGACCCCGGGGATGATCATCGTGGCGGCGGCGATGGCTCCGACCACCACCAGAATCAGCACCACGCCCACGTTCAGCTCCAGCCGGTCGGGATTGGAAACATCGTTCATCAGGCCCATCCAGACCACCAGCGCGAAGAACAGCACAAACGCCAGAATGGCGGCAGGGCCGATCTTTTTCCTGTCCACCTTGGCGAACAGCGGCCCCAGACCTCCCAGGATCAGGCCGATAAAGCAGGTATACGTCGGCAGCGGGTACACGGCGAACAGCTGCTTGAGCAGGCTGGCCAGCGCCACAATGCCGATCGCCATGCCGATGAAATAGGGCAGCAGCGTGCGGACGCTCTTGCCGAACTGCTTGAACAGGTGGGTGATGCTGTGGATCAGCAGGTCGTAAATCCCCATGCTGACCATCATCGTACCGCCGGACACGCCGGGAATGATATTGGCGACGCCGATCACGACGCCCTTTAAGACCTGCTTAAAAAATTCCATCCAAATCCTTCCTTTCGAAACGGGACTGTCAAAGTCTCTGAAACTGCCGTTTGAAATTGCGCAAAGAGTGTACCATTTTTTGAAAAAAACGTCAATGCAGTCAAGCCTTCCCGCACAGGCGGCGTTTTTGCCCTTGCGCCCCTTCTCCGGGTGTGTTAAGATGCATAGGCCGTGTTTTTCACGGAACTTTGTTACAAATATTTGACATAAGAATCGAGGGGGTGAGCTTATGCTTCGGATCCATCAGCTCAAGTTGCCGCTGGATGCGCAGCCGGACGAGGAAACGCTGCGTCGGCTCTGCGCCCGCCGACTTCAAATCGCCGAAAAGCAGCTCCGCTCCGTCCGGCTGCAAAAACGCAGTGTGGACGCGCGCGACAAGGGCGACGTTCATTTTTCCCGGACAGGAGACGCGGCGCTTTCCGACCTGAAAACGGAAGCGGCCGTCGCGGCGAAATTCCGCCCCAATCAGGTGACGGTCGTTTCTTCTTCCAAGCCTGCCGAAAGCGTACTGGAGCTGAAGCTGCCCCCATGGAGCCGTTCCACCCGTCCCGTTGTGGTCGGCGCGGGACCTGCCGGGCTTTTCTGCGCCCTGACGCTGGCCCGCCGGGGAGCGAGGCCGATGCTGATGGAGCGGGGGCAGCCCGTAGAACGGCGCGTCCGGGACGTGGAAATGCTGGAACAGCAATCCCTTCTGAACGAGGAGAGCAACGTCCTTTTCGGGGAAGGCGGCGCGGGAGCCTTCAGCGACGGCAAGCTGACCTGCGGCCTGAACAGCCCCCACATTCAGACAGTGCTGCAAACTCTGTACGAATGCGGCGCGCCGGAAAGCATCCTGACCGCTCAGAAGCCCCACGTAGGCACGGACGTGCTGCGGCAGGTGCTGGTCTGCGCCCGCCGGAAGTTGATCGAATTGGGCGGAGAAGTCCGTTTCGGCTGCAAGGTCACGGGGCTGAGCCTTCGAGACGGCTGGGTCTGCGGCGTGAAGTATGTCTCTTCCCGCGAAAACAAAGCCGAAGAAGGCTTTTTCGAAACGGATACCGTTTTTCTGGCCATCGGCCACAGCGCCCGGGATACCTGCCGCTGGCTGTACGAGCTGGGGCTTCCCATGGAACCAAAGCCCTTTGCCATCGGTGCGCGGATCGAGCATCCCCAAAGCCTGATCGACCGGGGACAATACGGCCCGGCCGCCGGGCACCCGGCGCTGCCGCCTGCCGAATACAAGCTGAACGTTCCCACGCCGGACAAACGGGGCGTGTACACCTTCTGCATGTGTCCGGGCGGGCGGGTCATCGCCGCGGTCAGCGAACCGGACGGCGTGAACGTCAACGGCATGAGTCTCCATGCCCGGGACGGCGAAAATGCCAACGCGGCGCTGCTGGTGGGCGTTCGGCCGGAGGATTTCGGCTCGGAGCATCCGCTGGCCGGGATCGAATTTCAGCGGCGGATCGAGCAAGCGGCCTTTCGTGCCACGGGCAGCTTCCGCGCTCCCTGTCAAAAAGCAGGCGACCTGCTGCGCGGTCGGGAAACAAAGGCGCTGGGAGCAGTCCGGCCTACCTATCTGCCCGGAGTGGAGCCAGGCGACCTGCGCTGCTGCCTGCCGGATTTCGTCCTGAACAACTACCGGCTGGCCCTGCCCCAGCTTGGGCGGCGGCTTCGCGGCTTCGACTGGGAGGAAGCCCTGCTGACCGGCCCGGAGACCCGTTCCTCCTCGCCCCTGCGCATTCTGCGCAACGAGCGGCGGGAAAGCCCCATCGGCGGAATTTATCCGCTGGGCGAGGGCGCGGGCTATGCGGGAGGCATCGTTTCCGCCGCAGTTGACGGGCTTTGCGCAGGAATGACCTGCGACGCACAGGAATAAACGGAGGGATCTTATGAACACGAGGCGGCTTGTGACAGACGCGGTGCTGATCGCGCTGTATGTAGTGCTGAACTTCTATACCATCCGGCTTGGCTGGCTGAACATCAGTCTGGCCGCTTTTCCCATTCTGGTGGCCGCGCTTTTGTACGGCTGGGCGGACGGCCTGATCGTGGGCGCCATGAGCGGGTTCATCAGCCAGCTTCTGACCTACGGCCTGTCCGTGACTACGGTGATGTGGATGCTCCCTACGCTGGTTCGCGGCCTGATGGTGGGACTGTACGCCACGAAGCGCCGCTTTGACCTGAGCCGGAAGCAGACCGGTTTCATCGTGCTGCTCAGTTGTCTGGCGGTCACGCTGCTCAACACGGCGGCGCTGTATGTAGACAGCCTGATTTATCATTATCCCGTGGCCCTGACGCTGGGCACGATCGCTCTGCGCTTTGTCTCTTCCATCGTGATGGCCGTCATCTTTACCCTGATCACTCCCAAAACCATTCAGCTGCTGCGCTCTGCCGGCAGCAAGGCCGCATGAGCGCGCCGGGCGGACGCAGGGTCCGCGGCGTTCTTTTCGATATGGATGGGGTCCTTCTGGATACTGAGCGGCTGAGCATGACCCTTTTGCCGGACGTGATCCGGCAACTTGGCTATGAGTCGCCCGCCGGTCTGCTGGATCGGATCCGCGGCACCAACAGCCAGGCCTGCGCGCGGGTATACCGGGAGGTTTTCGGGGATGATTTTCCCAGAGACGAACTGAACCGGCGCTATTTCAACGTTCTGATGCAGCGGGCAGAAAACGGCGACATGCCGCTGAAGCCCGGACTGAAAGCCTGTTTTGACGGTCTTCGGAGCCGGGGGGTTCGCACCGCGCTGGCTACCAGCACCGACCGAAACGTGGTGGAGCATTACATGCGCCATATTCCCCTGCTCCGCGCCGCTTTTGATGAAACGGTCTGCGGCATGGAGATCGTCAACGGCAAGCCCGCGCCCGATATTTATCGAAAAGCGGCGGAGAAGCTGGGCCTGCAGCCGGAGGAATGTGCCGGCGTGGAGGACAGCCGCAACGGTCTGATGAGTCTTCGTGCCGCCGGCTGCCGCAGTGTGATGATCCCGGACATGCTTCCCTATTCCGCCGAGCTGACCCCCTATGTGGACTTTGTTCTGCATGATTTAACGGAGCTGTGTCCCCTGATCGACCGGCTGAATGGAGAAGCCTAAACGACTTCTCCCCCATAACACGATTCCCCTGCCGGAAATCCGGCAGGGGTTTTTCCTCTTCTTTTTTGGGGATCCGTCAGTCCTTATTGACCGGCATCAGCACGGACACGGCCTCGCTGATGGTCTTTTCATAGGCCTCCATGCCGTACTTGTCCACCTCGGCCTTGTTCTTTTCGCCGTGGGTCAGGCAGCCCGCGCCGCCGATGCAGCCGCCGATACAGGCCATGCCTTCGATAAAGTTGGCGTCCAGCGCGTTGCGGCTCTTCTTGAGCAGCGCCATCCGGCATTCTTCAATGCCATCGCAGGCGCAGGGCTTGGCTTCGAAGTCGATGCTCTGCTCCTTCAGGCCTTCCTTCACCGCGTCGGACAGACCGCCGCTGCGGGCAAAGATACGGCCATAGTAGGAAGCGTTGTCCAGCACGTCCTCTTCCAGCGTGGTCAGATCGATGTCCTTGCTGTCAAACAACGCCTGCAGTTCTTCGAAGGTCAGCACCACGTCCACGTAGGGCTTGACGCTGTCCAGCTGATTTTCGGCCTTTTTGGCCGTGCAGGGCCCGATGAAGACCACCTTGGCGTTGGGCGTGGTCGCCTTTAAGTACTTGGCCAGCGTGGCCATGGGCGACAGGTTGTGGCTGATATACTGAACCATCTGGGGGAAGTTCTGCTGCACGTACTTGACGAACGCCGGGCAGCAGGAGCTGGTCAGGAAGCCCTTTTCGGCCAGTTCCTTCGATTCTGCCTGAGCCACCATATCCGCGCCCAGAGCCGCCTCGATGACCGTGTAGAAGCCCAGTTTCTTCAGGCCGGTGATGACCTGCCCCAGCTTGGCATAGGTGAACTGGCTGGAAATGGAGGGAGCCACCAGCGCGTACACCGGATCGCCGCCCGCAGCGCTCTTCTTCAGCAGGTCGATGGCGTCCAGAATGAAGCTCTTGTCCATGATCGCGCCGAAGGGGCACTGATACACGCACGCGCCGCAGCTGATGCACTTTTCATTGGCGATGGTAGCGGCCTTGTGCTCGTTCATGGAGATGGCCTTCACTTTGCAGGCATTCTGGCAGGGGCGCTTCCGGCCCACGATGGCGGTGTAGGGGCAGACCTTGGCGCACTGGCCGCACTCCACGCACTTGCTCTTGTCGATATGAGCCACGTGCTGAGCGTCGAAGCTGATGGCGCCCCGGCGGCATACATCCTCGCAGCGGTGAGCCAGACAGCCGCGGCAGGCGTTGGTGACTTCATAGCCGCCTACCGGGCACTCGTCGCAGGCAATGTCGATGACCTCGATCACATTGGGGTTGGAACGGTCGCCGCCCATCGCCAGACGGACGCGCTCCGCCAGGATGGCGCGCTCCTTGTACACACAGCAGCGCATGGTGGGCTCCGTACCGGGAACGATGGTCTTGGGAATGTCCAGCACATGCTCCATCAGCGTGCCGTTCCAGGACTCCCGGGCCACCTCACGCAGCACCTTGTATTTCAAATGTTGTACTTTGGTATCAAACTTACGCATTCCGCTGCACCATCCTCGTTGTTTTAGAAATAGCTTACCTTAATCCGCTTGCCCATCTTCTTCAGACATTCGGACAGATCCTTCACCAGATTCATCTTAATGGAGAAGGTGATGGGCAGATCGGGGTTCTGGTGGGCGGGGTTGATGGCCCGGCCCACGTAGAAGTTAATATCCGTGGCTTCCTCAAAGAGCAGGCGGCTGATCTGGGACGCGCCGTCGTTCTTGAAGGCCCACTGCTCGTAGCTTTCGTTGTCCTGCAGGTAGTCCTGAGCGTACTCCAGCACCTTGTTGACGGTGATGACCCCTTCGGTGACCAGATCCACGCCTTCGATCTCCGCGATGGGCGGCACGTCGGAGGCCTCGAATTTGAGGGTGGTTTTCAGGGGCTTGTGCAGATACTTGGCCGCGATGGTGGACGTTGTGCCGCCGCAGACGATGTGCTTGCCCTCCTTGGAGAAGAACAGCGACATCATGCGGTCGTTGTCGTCCCGGTTGGAGGGCGGGCCGAAGAGCAGATTCATGGGTACCCGCTTGCGGATCCGAACCACGCAGGCGGTGGTATCGTCGCCGGGCTTGTGGTCGTACAGCCGGTCGCACTCGTCCACCAGAATGGTGGAAAGGGTCTTGGCCGTATAACCGGCGGGAGCCTGCGCCTCCATATAGGTGATAATATCCTCCCGCTTCCAGCCGAAGTTGTAGGCGGTGCCGATGCCCGCGTGTGGGCATCCGTCGCTCATGAGGATGAAAATATCGCCCTCCTGTAATTTAATGACCGACTTGTAGATTTTCTTCCCGCCGATGGTCATTTCCGTTTTTGGATAATCGTAGTTGACTTCGTTGCGGATCAGAATCGCCATGGGATTATCATACTGAATGATCTCGGCGGTCTCGTTGTCGATCAGGTGCAGGATGGAGAAGGTGGAATAGGCCACGCCGCGTACCGAGCAGACCGGCAGGGTGGCGGCGATGGTGGAGACGCAATCCTCCAGCCCCAGCCCCTCAGCCATCATGGTGGAAATGATCTTGCTGGTCAGGGTGGAGAGTATGCTGGCCTTCACGCCGCTGCCCAGCCCGTCCGCCAGCACGATGACCATGCTGTTTTCGCCCTGCTCCACCACATCGACGTGGTCGCCGCAGAGCTGTTCGCCTACATGGTTAATGCTCCGATAGCCGATATCCGCGCAGAGATCATTCATCCGAAATCGACTCCTTCAGTTTGGTCAGTGCGATCTTGGTTTCGGCAGCGGTCTCGCCCAGCAGGGAGGCGATCTCCTGTACGATGCGCATCTGCTTATCGACCACCTTGTCGGCGATCTCAACGGTCTTGCGGCTGATGTTCTCCTTCTTTTCACGCTCGGATTCCTCATCGGTCACATCGCGCATGATGCAGATCAGCAGCCGGTACTCCCGGTCGTAAACGACGGTCTGCTCCACGTACTTCTTGTACTCGGCCAGATACGCGCGCTGCTCCCGGATGTCGCGGCCCGTCTGCTGCGCGTCCAGAAACACCTTGGGATCCATGATGCGCACCACCGGCTCGCCCAGTACGTCGGAGGCGGTGCGGATGTTCATGATCCTCAGGGCGGCCTTGTTGATCTGCTGCACTTCCAGATTTTCATTCAGCACGATCAGGCCGTTGGGCGTATTGTTCACGATGTTGTCGGAGAAGCTCTCGGCCTTTTCCTTCAGGTACGGCAGACACATGGAGATCTCCGCCTTGCCCTGATAGATGGCGATGGCCTTTTCCCGACAGGTGTTGTAGCCGCAGGAGCCGCAGTTAAGCTCGTCGGAGGGCTTCATCTTGCCCATCTGGCGCAGGATCGACATGATCTCGGTCTCGCTGGGCCGGATGGATTTCTGTACGATGGGCTCCATGTGCTTCTGCAGCTCGCCCTTTTCCGGCTGCTCCACGTCAAAGTCCCGCTTGCCCGCATAGGTGGCGATGGCCATGTAGTCCTTCACCGGCGTGCGATGATATTTTTCCATCACGGGGCCGCCCACGCAGCTGCCCACGCAGGCGGACATTTCCACGAAGCAGTGATGCAGCTTGCCGTTTTCAATGTCCTTGAGCGCGGCGATACAGTTATCCACGCCGTCAATGGCCAGATAGGTATAGCCGGGCGCGTCCTGCTCCATGGTCTTGAGAATGCCGCCGGTGGTGGGGAAGAAGCGGGCGCGGCTTTCCGGGTCGGAATCCCGTTTCTGTTCCAGTGTGATCTGCTCTTCGTCCAGCCACTTGGTCAGCTCTTCAAAGGTCATCACCGCGTCCACGATGCCCTCGTAATGCTCGGCCTCGTCCTTCTTGGCCACGCAGGGGCCGATGAAAACGGTCTTGGCCTGCGGCATACGGCGCTTGATATCCGAGCAGTGGGCCTGCATGGGAGACTGCACGTCCGCCAGATATTCCAGCGCTTCGGGATAATATTTCTGAATGAGCAAGTTGATGGAGTGGCAGCAGGAGGAGATCAGGATGTCCCGCTGTTCTTCCTTGAGCATACGCTCGTATTCCCGCTTGACCATGGTGGCGCCCAGCGCGGTTTCCTCCACGCCGGCAAAGCCCAGCTTTTTCAGGGCGTCCCGCATGCTGTCGATGCCCACGCCGTCATAATTGGCGGCAAAGGAGGGGGCCAGGCTAACGATGACCGGCGCGCCGCTGTTGAGCAGCACCTTTACTTTTTCCCGCTCGTCCACGATCTCCTTCGCGTTCTGGGGGCAGACCACGAAGCACTGGCCGCACAGGATGCATTCGTTGCCGATGATGTGGGCCTGATTGCCGGAAAAGCGGATGGATTTGACC
>CAKUCE010000024.1 GCA_934643535.1 uncultured Clostridia bacterium
TCGACCGGCTGACCTGCGGTCGGCAAATTCCTCT
This sequence comes from uncultured Clostridia bacterium, assembly GCA_934643535.1. Taxonomy (GTDB): domain Bacteria; phylum Bacillota; class Clostridia; order Christensenellales; family Aristaeellaceae; genus Limiplasma. Next base: position 35 of record CAKUCE010000024.1, read on the forward strand.
GCAAGGTTTCGCCGTGCGCAGCACCCGGTCGGGCGGGGAGTTTGCGCCCTTGGCGCAAACGATACCGACAGTATCTGGCGAAAAAGATCGCCGCAGGCGAGCTTTTTTGACAAGCAGAGTCGCCGTTGATGGTGCTATTGTAGCACATCAACGGCGATTTTTCCATATAGAATACGCGATGTACGCACGGTCAGGCGGCCGTGTGAGCCGGGGCTTCACTCCGTGGGGACGGAACGGGCGCTGCGTTCATCCTCCAGGGCCATTTTCAGCAGATCGACCTCCACCTTGAGCCGGTCGGCTTCCTGACGGGCCTCCAGCCATTTGGCGTGCAGCCGGGCTTCCTCCGAAGTGGGGGCGGAAACCGGAACGGCGTTTTCCTGCTGTTCCAGAAGGCGGTTCAGCGCGCTGAGCATACGCCGTACCTCCGGATTTTCCTGATGACGGCTTAGAGCGCCCAGCTCACCGTTTTCCGGCATGGGCTGACCGTAGCGGCGGAAAACCACCACCTTTTCCGGGCAGGGAAGACCTTCCTGCCGCAGCTCCTCCGCCGTTTCCATCAACAGTTCAGGCCGGTTTTTGAGGATGGAACGGTACTTGTTCTGCATGCGCAGCATTTGGGAACGATCGCCGCCGGAAAGACGGGTGACGCAGGCGCGGACGCTTTCGCCCTGTCCCCGGCCCATGAGTACCTCCCGGAGCAGCGTGTGCAGCTCTTCCGGCGTAAAGGCCCGGAAAGGCGTGGGCCGGGTCGAAAGCTCCGGCGTTTCCCGCACCCGGGCGTAGTAATAGTTGCGGATGGAGTTGGGCTTGCGCTGAAGCTGTCCGCCCACTTCCTGAAATACCTCCCGAAGGGAACGCCCGTCCTCCGCGGCGGCGCGGACGGCGTCGAACAAAAGCTGGGCTTCGTCTTCCTTCCAGCCGCTGCGGGGATGATGCGTGGTCAACTGAGTCATGGTATCGCCTCCGAAGTTTCATTCATGCCCTTAGTATGGAAAAATTCGGGGGAACTATGCATGGAAAGCCCGCCCCGTCAGCGCAGGCGGAGCAGAATCTCCACCGGATCGAGCCCCCGGCGCAGGCCGTCCGCACAGAGAGCGTTCAATTCTTCCCGCGTGTGGGCAAAGGCATTGGGCAGGGAATCGGCGTTTTCGGCGGGCACAAGTCCGGCGGCTTCCGCTTCCTCCCGGCATGCGGATGAGATGAGAAAAGAAAGCAGTGTCCGGGTTTCCGCCGTATTCCGGCAGAGGGCCGCATAGCGCGCCCGGTCGCTGACGGCGGGACGCAGCGGAAAAGCCGTCAGGGCTTCTTTCTGGGCGGCGGCCAGATGTTCCCGGCGGGACCAGACCCGTGCCGCGCCTTTGGCCGGTTTTTCTGCCGAAGCCAGCGCCGCCGAAGCCAGTTCCGTCCGCAGGGAGGCAGGCGCGGTAAACAGAAGCTGCGGTCCTGCCGCGCCGGGGCTGACCCACAGCGCATTCTTCTCCAGCAGCCGCCGCCACGGGACGGACGGCGCTTCATCCTGCTCTGGCGTCCGGGTGGCGGAAGCCTGCCCCAGCAGGGAACGGGGCTCGGCGGTCACGGAGGGGGCGCCGTTTTCCTCCAGCCAGCCGCCCGGAACACTCAGCACATTCTCCTCATACCAGAGGGGCAGGGCGTACGTTTCGCCGCCGCTCCTGCCGGAAGAAAGATTCCCGTCGTCCCCCGAAAGCGTCAGCGGGAGAAACAATTGCTCGGGATTCACCACATCCCCCGTGCCGAACAGCACTGCGTCCGGCAGAAGCGTGTCGGGAGCCGTCAGCTCCGCCGCGTCGGCCCGGCGCAGAAAGACGCGCAGGCCGGGCGTTTCTTTTTCCAGACGGGTACACAGGCGGCTGATGCAGCGCTGATCCCCCGTCTCTCCGGGGATCCACCACAGGGTCAGGTCGCGGCGCTGGGCGGGGCGCAGCTCGTCGGCCATTCGGTTGTCCTCTTCCGTCCAAAGCCCCTTCAGCAGTCCGGGCCATAAATAGAGAAGCAGCGCGGTCAATAGCAGCGCGCTGAGCACCGCGCCACGGCGCATGGTCATTCCTCCCCTCGTTCGCCACAGGGTATGCGGCGGGACGGGGAAAAATGCTTGCCCGCATCGCCGGAATGTGCTACATTGGGAATGCGTTTCATGCTGTCAAAAGGAGGCGCCTGATTTGACGAAACTTTCTGCCCGGGAACGGGCGCGAATAGGGCTGCTGTGTCTGGTGGTCGCTGCCGCAGCGCTGTTTTTCTGCTCCAAATCCTCCCCGGCCTATCCTATCAACGACTGGTCGGACGCGAATATTTATTTTTCGGCGGGCAAAGGGATGCTGGCGGGCCGGGTGATGTATCGGGATCTGTACGACCACAAAGGCCCGTTGATCTACGCCCTGCACGCCCTGTGCGCGTTGGTCTGCCCGGCGGACTTCACCGGCGTATGGGGGCTGGAAATCCTGTTTGCGGCGGCCTTTCTGATGGAAAGCTACCGGGCGGTCAAAGCCATGGCGGGCCGGCGTGCGGCGCTGCTTTCGATCCCGCTGACGGCGCTGTGCGTGTATACGTCCTACTGCTTTCAGGCGGGGGACAGCGCGGAAGAGCTTGCCCTGCCCATGATCCTGCTGGTGCAGCTGCATTGGCTGGAAGCCTTGGAAAATGAAAAGCCCGTCTCCTTCGGACGGCTGCTGGGAGACGGCTTTCTCTTCGGCTGCGTATTCTGGATGAAGTTCACCCTCTGCGGGGCGCAGGGAATGGCCCTGCTGCTTGGCTGCATTCTCGCCGCCCGGCGAAACGGGGCGAGGGGGTTCTTTCGCTCTTTGGGCGGGCTGATCCTGGGCTTTTTGCTCTCCACTCTGCCGTGGCTGATCTATTTCGGCCTGAACGGCGCTTTGACCGACTGGCTGAAAACCTATCTGTACGATAATCTGTTTCTTTATTCCGGCGGCGAAGGCGGACTTCTCTGGCGGGCAAAACAGATGCTGAAAAGCGGCTGGGAGTGGCTGAGCCGAAGCCCGCTGTGCGCCCTGCCGGTCTGCATCGGGGCGATCTCGACCTTCTTCGATCATGGAAAGAACGGCTGGCAGCGGGTACGCTGGCTGCTGCCCTTCCTGCTGGGGGCGTTGGGCGTATTGATTGGCGGCAAGACCTACCCCTATTATCCGCTGGCGCTGGCGGCGTTTCTGCCCTGCTTTTTCGGCTGGCTGGGCGGACGGCTGGAAAAGAAGCTGTCCCGGCTGTCTGAGCGGGCCTATCCTCTTCTGGCGGCGGCTTTGTGCGGGCTGTGCGTGCTGCTGTGCCCGGTTTTCAGTCCCAACGTGAAGGAGTCCTTCGGGCTGCCCCGCGAGGAAACCATGCAGTATTGGTTCGCCGCCAAGATCGACGAAACGCCGGGAGCCACGCTGCTCAATTACGGATTCATGGACGCGGGATTCTACACCGCCGCCCGGATCACGCCCAACGTGAAGTATTATCATCAGACCAACGTTCCCCTGCAGGAAATGCTGGACGAACAGGTACGCTACATTCACGACGGCGTCTGCGACTACGTCGTTACCCGGGGCCGTCAGCCGGAGGATATTCTGAAAAATTACGACCTGATCGCCGTGGCGCAAACCCCGGAGGGCTTCTGGTATGACGAGGTGTATCTGTATCGGAAAAAAGGGCTGACCGGGAATGAATCGCTTTGACCCCTTTCCCAAAAATCCGTCCCCTTGTAGGACCATGGGGAAAATGGTACAATAGACGGTCGAGGGGGAACGAATGTGAGCAAACGTGCGGGAGCGGCGTTGTGTTTCGCGGCGGCGCTGTGCTGGATGCTGGCCGGACTTGCCGGAACGATCGTAGGGTTTCTGACCTCCGAGGGGAGATTCGAGCGGGCGCTGCTGAAGCAGGTGCGCTGGGAAGCGCTGGGTATTCCACAGGAGGAGCTTCGGGCCTTTGCCCGGGATACCATGCGGTATTTCCGGGGGGAGACGGATCGCTGGGAGCCGGAAGTTTCCGCCGCAGACGGGCCGGTGGTCATCTCCGAAGCGTTTGCGCGGCATATGGAGACCGTGCGCCGCGGCGTCCGCACCGCCCGAACGCTGGCAATCGCAGGCGCGGCGCTGGGAGCGGGACTGATCGCTCCGGCCGTCTGGAAAAAGCGCTTTTCGCTGACGGGCTATGAGCTGGGCGGCTTGCTGCCGCTGACGCTGGCCGCCGGGCTTGGGCTGTGGGCCGCGCTGGATTTTTCCGCCATGTGGGGCTGGCTTCACCGCACCTTCATCCCGGACGGCATCTTCGACGCGGCGGAGCCGGTGATGCGGCTGTTCCCCGGCAGTCTGTTTGCCGAGTACCTGCCCCCCGCGCTGACGGCCTTCGGGCTGACGGCGGTGGCCGTGCTGGGCCTGCCGCCCCTTCTCCGGACGGGGTGCCGGTATTTTTTCCGGAAACGCTCCAATGCTGAAACAAAGGACGATTTGCCATGAATACCATTTTGGAAATGCAAGCAAAGCTGGACGCGCTGCGGCAAAAGCCCGCCGTGCGGATCCTGGCCATGGAATCCAGTTGCGACGAGACTGCCGCCGCCATCATCGAAAACGGGCGGAAGATCGTTTCCAGCGTGATTTTTTCTCAGGCGGACACTCACGCCCTGTACGGCGGCGTCGTGCCGGAGATCGCCAGCCGCGCCCACGTGGACGCCTGCGACCGGGTGGTGGATCAGGCATTGAAAGAGGCGGGCATGGCGCTTTCCGACGTGGACGCGCTGGCCGTGACCTGCGGCCCGGGACTGGTGGGCGCGCTGCTGACCGGCGTGAACTGCATGAAGGGACTCAGCTACACCAGTCGCATCCCGCTGGTGCCGGTCAACCACATCGAGGGCCATGTCAGCGCCAACTTTCTCACCACGCCCGATCTGGAACCGCCGTTCCTCTGCCTGGTGGTCAGCGGCGGCCACAGCCACATCGTCCGGGTGAACGATTATGCGGACTACACCCTGCTGGGCCAGACGATGGACGACGCAGCGGGCGAAGCCTTTGACAAGGCGGCGCGGGTGCTGGGGTTGAACTATCCCGGCGGGCCGCTGCTGAGCAGACTGGCGGAGGGCGGCGACGCGCATTTCCTGTCTCTGCCTCATCCCCATCCCGACGGAAAGTACGATTTCTCCTTCAGTGGCCTGAAGACCGCATTCCTGAACGCCTGCCACAAGATGGAGCAGAAAGGCGAAGCGCTGCCCCGGGCCGATCTGGCCGCTTCCTTCGAGCAGGCCGTGGTGGATACGCTGTGCGAAAAGGCGTCGCTGGCCATGGCGGATTTCGGGCTGTCCACCCTGTGCATCGCGGGGGGCGTCAGCGCCAACCGGCGGCTGCGGCAGCAGCTGACGGAGCTGAGCCGCAGGCAGGGCTTCCGTCTGTGCATGCCGGAATTGTGGCTCTGTACCGACAACGCCGCCATGATCGGCTCCGCCGCCTACTATCGTCTGCGCAGGGGCGAGCTGGCCCCGCTGGAGCTGAATGCCGTGCCCGCCCTGTCCCTTTGCTGAAAAAAGCACGACCGTCCTTCATATTTTCCGCTTTTCTCCGCCATACTAGAGTGTGCCGCTTCCGTGCAAGGCAGACGGCCCCTTCCGGGGAAAGGAGCAGAAAAGATGAAGGACGATTTTTATGGAAAAAAACAGCCCTTTCGCAGTCCGCTGTGGCTGGTGGGCGCGGCGGTGCTGCTGATCGCCGTGGCGGCGGCGCTGCTGTGGCCCAGTGAAAGTCTGGCCCCGGCGCAGGAGGAGCAGATGCAGAGCGCCGCGGCAGATCAGGCGGCCCGGCTGGAAGACGGCGCGGAGCTGTTTCAGCGGCTCAGTTATACCCGCTGCGAGCATGTGGTGACGCGCCGTGTCACGGCTCCGGTGGAGCTGTACGGCAAAACGCTGGAGGAAGCGCAGCCTCTCTACCCCGAATGGCGCATTACGGAATTTTCTCCCAAAGCGCTGCGAATGGAACGGCAGGTGCCGCTGTTCTGCCCCGACCATCAGGTGCTGATGCCCAACGCCGGGGGAACGCTGTGCGTTTATGAAAACAAATACGGCGACGCGCTGGCGCTGGTCAGCGAGCTGTCCGTTTCGCTTTCCGCCCTGCCCGCCGCAGCGCAGGAGGAAGTACAGGAAGGGCTGGGCTTTTCCACGCTGGAAGAGCTGGAAGCCTGGCTGGAAAATATGGAGAGTTAAGCCATGCTGACCGTCTTTATCCGCAGCGTTTTGCTGGTTTGTCTGGCCGTCTGCGCTCTGCGGCTGATGGGCAAGCGGCAGGTAGGCCAGCTGCAGCCCTTTGAGCTGGTCATCGCCATCATGATCGCCGATCTGGCCGCCACGCCCATGGAAAGTCTGGACACGCCTCTTTGGCGGGGCATCGTGCCCATGGCGGCGCTGGTGATGCTCCATCAGATTTTCTCGCTTCTTTCGCTGAAAAGTCAGAAAATGCGGCGCTTCTTCAGCGGCTCCCCCACGGTCATCATCCGCGACGGTCAAATCGACTATCAGGCGTTGGAAAAGCTGTGCTTTAACCTGAACGACCTGCTGGAAGAGCTGCGCACCGGCGGCGTGCTGTCCCCCACGGAGGTGGGCACGGCCATCATGGAGACCAGCGGCAAACTGAGCGTGTTTCCCACCTCCCGGAAGCGGCCTGTCACCCCGGAGGACATGGAGCTTAAAACCGGCTACGAGGGCATTCCGCTGACGCTGATCCTGGACGGACAACTGGAACGAAACAACCTGCCCCTGCTGGGCAAGGACGAAAGCTGGCTGCGGCAGCAGTTGAACGCCATGGACTTTGAAGAGATCCGTCAGGTGCTTCTGTGCTATATCGACACGGACGGCGTGATGAGCGTCCACGGCTTCCGGGGCGAACCGCCCAAACGGCGGCAGGTGCTATCGTCCGGGGAGGTGAAGTGGTAATGCGCCGTTCCGTGATCCTGATCACCGTCATTCTGACGCTCTGCGTCTCGCTGGGCGTGTGGATGGACGTTTCCCAGCAGCGGGTCGCCCGGGAATATCTGGATTCCGTCCGCCTGATCCGTGACCTGGCAGACGGCGGCCAGCAGGAGCAGGCCTGCGACGAGCAGCGCTACCTTCATGCTCAGTGGCAGCACGACGCGGTATGGCTTAATTATCTCATCAGTCACCACCATACCCGGGCCGTCAGCGCGGCCATGGTGGAGCTGGCTACCGCGCTGGAACGCGGGTGGGACACCGAGACCTTTCAGGCACTGGACGCGCTGGAGGACGCGCTGCGCGACGTGGAGCAGAGCGATTTCCCCTATTGGGAAAACATTCTGTAGCAAAATCAGAATCCGGCCCGTTTTCCGCAGCGGAGGCTGTGGGAAAACGGGCCGGACTTTTTAGCTGAAAACAGAAACCAGAGAATTCCGGGGCTCGTGAAAATATGGAAGGCACCGGATCGGAAGGGGTTACGCCTTGGTGCCGGTCAGCGCAATGCCCTCGATGAACTGCTTCTGGAAGATCAGGTAGATCGCCAGCATGGGGATCATGGCCAGCGCGGAGCCGGCCATCATGACGGGGTAGTTGGTGGAGTGCTGCCCCTGCAGGGAGCTGATGCCCGCCGCCAGCGTCATCTTGTCGATGTTCATGTTCACGATCAGCGGCCACATCATATCGCTGTAGGCAAACAGAGCGGTGAACACAGCCAGCGCCATGACGGCGGTTTTGGTCAGGGGAGCCATCACCCATACAAAGGTCTGCATCACATTGCAGCCGTCCAGCCTGGCCGCTTCGGCCAGATCGTTGGGCAGGCTCATGTAGAACTGCCGCAGGAAGAAGGTGCCGAAGGCGCTGACCAGACCCGGGAAGATCAGGGCAAAGCGGGTATTCAGCTGATTCAGAGAGGACAGCATCAGGTACTGAGGAATAATAAACACCTGTCCCGGCAGCATCAGCTGGGTCAGAATGATAAAGAAAAGAGGCTTTTTCAACGGGAAATCCAGCTTGGCAAAGGCATAGCCCGCCATGGAGGAAAACACCGACGCACAGATGACGCGCCAGAAGATCAAAACCAGCGTATTCAGATAGAGCGCATCAAAGGGCAGGGTGCGCAGCACCTCTTTGTAGCTGTCAAAATTCCAATGGCTGGGAAAAAAGATAGGCGGAATCATGATGGCCTCGCCCTGGGTCTTGAAGGACGTGAGAATCGTCCAAATGAAGGGGAAAATCATCAGAATAGAGCCAATCATCAATACCAGATGCACCCAGAATTTGGCGCGGGAACGATAAGTGTATTTATGCTTCGCAGCAACGGCGGTCATTTTTCCTACGCCCCCTTCTTATTCATAATGAACCATTTTCTTTTCCGCTATGAACTGCAGCGCCGTAAAAACCATGATGATCACGAAGCTGAACAGGACGATGGCGGAAGCGTAGCCCTTGTTAAACTTTTCAAAGGCCTCGCGGTAAAACAGCACCATCAGGGTCACGCCCTTTTTATAGGCGGGATTGTTGGATTTAATCAGCAGATAAATGGTATCGAACTGCTTGACGGAATTCATCATGCGCATCATCACCACAAAAAATAACGTGGGACTGATAAGCGGCACGGTCACATGGAAGAAACGCTGTACGGCGTTGGCGCCGTCAATTTCGCTGGCTTCGTAATAAGAAGTCGGGATGGATTGCAGGCCCGCCAGAATCAACACCAGATCGTAGCCCACGGCGCTCCAGATGCCGATGATGGCGCAGGAAAGCAGGGCTGTATTGGGATCGGAAAGCCAGTTAATCCGTTCTACGCCAAACAGGCCAAGGAACTGATTCAGGATGCCCGCTTCCGCGTTGAAAATCCACTTCCACACCATAGCCACCGCAGCGGGGGCCGCTACCATGGGCAGGAAATAAATGGCGCGGTAAACATCCCGGCCGCGAATTTTGGTATTCAGCAGAACGGCCAAAATCAGTGCTAAAAAAACGCCCACCGGCACAGTCAGCAGCATATAATAAAGCGTGTTGACAGTGGACTGCCAAATTTGCTTATCAGAGAGCAATTTTTGATAATTTTTCAGGCCTACGAATTTCACCGGCCCCAAGCCCTGAGATTTTTGCAGACTTAGAATGATGGTTTCAAAAAAAGGATAAATATTGAGAATGAGAAGCCCGATAATCGTAGGCGCTATCAATAGATAGGCCCAGCCCCAGTCGGATTTGAAGCGAAAGGGCTTTCTGGCGCTCCGAAGATCCGCTTGAATAATTCGTTCGCTCAAAGGAGTGGCCTCCGTTCTGTTTTCAGCATGGGACAGAATAGGATGAATGGGGAGGCCCAAAGGGCCTCCCCCTGTTTTCATCGGGAACGATTATTCCGCTTCGATCTCGGTGATGGTCTCGTGGAGCTGGCTGCAGGCTTCCGCGAAGGTCATTTCACCCGTGTAGGCGGAGGTCATCAATTCGGTTTCGGTGCCTTCCCACAGGCTCTTGTTGGGAGAGAAGGGGAACTGCACGCCGTACTCGATCATCTCGGTATAGCAGGCGATGTTCAGGTTGGTGAACAGATCGGTGAAGTAATGCTCGGTGCCCTTATAAGCGGGGATGGCGGCCTTGTTCTGGGCCTGCAGGATATTGGCCTGCTCGCTGCCGCAGAAGGCGATGAAGTCCTTCACGATCTCGGGATTGGCAGTGTTATAGGCGCCCGCGTAGCCCAGACCGTTGTAGATGGAAGCGCGCTGCTTGCCCTGGGGCAGAACGGCCACGTCAAACTTGTCCTTGATGAACTCGTTGTTGGTGTAAGCGCTCATCATCCAGCTGCCGACGAACACCATGGCCACCTTGCCGGCCTGGAACTGGTCGTCGTTGCCCATGTCGGTGAAGGATTCCAGAGAGGGGGACACGCCGTCCTTCAGCATCAGGTCGGCCCAGGTCTGGATGGCTTCCTGCGTTGCTTCCTGATCGAAGCCGGACTTGCCGTCTTCAAAGATGAAGCCGCCGTTCTGATACACGAAGTTGTAGTAGCCGCTCTGGGTGTCGTTGGGCGCGCCGAAGCCATAGATGCCGTTGTCGGCGTCAGTCAGCTTTTTGGCGTTTTCCCGCAGGGTGTCCCAGGTCCAGGTGTCGTCGGGATAGGCGATACCGGCCTTGTCGAACAGCTCCTTGTTGTAGGCCAGGGCAATGGTGTCGTAGTCCTTCGGCACGGCCCACTGCTTGTCTTCATAGTGGTACAGCGCGGTGATGCCTTCGGGATAGGGGGTGTAGTCCAGGTTCAGGTCGGTCAGATCCAGCAGCATGCCGGCGGACACATACTTGAAGAACTGGTTGGAGTGCATCCAGAACACGTCCGGCAGTGCGCCGCCCTGAGCGGCCGCTTCCAGCTTGGTCCAGTATTCGGACCAGGGCGTTACCTGAGTTTCCACGGTCACGTTGGGATGCTCAGCCATATAGGCTTCCGCGATGGCCTTCATGCCGGGCTCCTGATTGGTGTCCCAGAACGCGAAGGTGATGGTGACTTTTTCTTCCGCCATGGCGATGGGCGCCGCCAGCGTCAGGGCCAGACAGAGGGTCAACAGGGCTGCCAGAAACTTACGCATGTTTGAAGGACCTCCTTGTTTGGTTTTTGATGTTGTCTTATTCTAGCACGAGCGCACGGCACAATTCTGCACCGATGCTATCCAAATGGATGTAATTTTCTCGCATAAAGGTAAAATCTGAACGTTTTTTGACCACAGAAAACAGGATTTCGTCTTATAATGCGAGAATAATACAATCATTTCATCACAAATGTATGCTTTGGCTTCTTGCATGAAAGCCGCCTTTCTTTTACAATAAAGGTACTTTGTACAAGCTCTTTTGAATGACACATGGTTCCATGTTCGCTCCCGACCGGCCGTTTGCGGCAGAAAGGAAGGCTTTCGATGGAGCGCATTCACGGCATTGCCGGAGGTCCCGCCGTTCATCCGGCGCTTTCTACATTTTCCACCTCCATTCATCCGGGAGAACAGCCCTGTCAGTGCCCCGCCGGAACCATGCGGATGCTCTGTGCGGTCAACGGCGGGTGCTCGCTGTATGCCTCGGGCGAAAAGCTCCCCCTGATCGGCCCCCGCATGGCGTTCCTGACCGGCCCGCTTTCCTACCGGCTGACGGATGCGGAGCCGGGGCTGACGCTGGCCTCCGTGGATCTGGTGCTTAAGCCGGGCGGACGCTTTCAATGGGGCTGCCGGGAAATGGAAAGCGCCTACGGCCATCTTTCCTCCATGGTCCGTCCCTCCGGCCGGTGCGAGGCCTTCTACGACAGCGGGGCCACCGTAACGGCGGCGCTTCAGAACCTGCAGTCCCTTTCCGTGTCCGATTCTCCCCAGCGGGAGACCCAGCTCACCCTGACGGCCTGCTTTCTGCTGGCGGCGGCCTCCACCCTGCTCCGGGATGAATCCATGGGCCTGCGGCCCTACACAAGGCCTGTCCGCGCGGCTCTTGCTTATATCCATGAAAATTATATGCGCAATATTACCACAACAGACGTAGCGGCAGCCGCGGGCGTCCATGTGGGGCACCTGCACCGCATTTTTCCGGCGGAAACAGGGCGGCGCATCGGCGAATATCTGACCGATCTGCGCATGGACAAGGCAAAATCTCTGCTGATGCGCACCGATCTGCCTTCCTCCCGGGTGGCTACCCTCAGCGGCGTGAGCAGCCTGCCCTATTTCAGCCGCCTGTTCAAGCAGAAAACCGGCATGACGCCGCTGGAATTCCGTCGTTCCTACGCCGTCACCAGCCTGACACGGGAAGACATGCTCACGAATTACGACGACCTGCCCCCGAGTGTGGAGAAAGAGAGCCGTTGATTTTATGAAATCCTTCTTTGATCCATGCTATCGGGAAAAGGAATGTGTTCCCGTGGTCTATGCCTGGTACGACCGGGCCAATATGATGAAAACCACGCTGGAGCTTATCAATCATTCCCACTCCCTGTGCGAGATTATGTACGTCTGCGAGGGCGGCATGAGCATCGAAACCGAGGCGGGCCGGGTAGAGCTGGGGCGGCGGCAGCTGGTGTGGCTGGATGCGGGAGTCCGGCACTGGAATATGGGGTTTTCCGACGAATTATGCAGCATGATGAACCTTGAATTTCAGTATGAGGAGTCCGATGGCCGGGCCCCGTCGCTGAGGGCCGTCGCAGAGCAGGACGAGGCCACCCGTCACATGCTGGAAAGGGGCGCGCGCGTCGTGACCCTGAACGATACGGACAACACCGTTTTTCGCCTGATGAAGGCGGCCGTTCCGCTGGCGGACGGTATCGGCCGGGATTCGGAAAAGCTCTGCTCGCTGCTGTGTGTCCAGATCATGCTGGAGGTGGCCCGGCTGCTGGAACAGAACCAGTCTCAGCCTGCCGGAACCAACCGCTATGTGACCGAGGCGCTGGCTATCATGCACCGGGACTATGCCGAGCCCCTTACAGCCGCCATCATCGCCCGCCAGCTGCATATCCAGCCCACCTATCTGCACCGGCTGTTCCGGGAGCATACCGCCAAGACCATGAACGAGCATTTGCAGAGCATCCGCATCCAGCAGGCGAAACTGCTGCTGACGGGCACCCGCAGGAGCCTGCTGGAGATCGCCATGGACGTGGGCATTTCCAGTCAGCAGCATTTTTCCCGGCTGTTTCGAAAAATCACGGGGCTTTCGCCGCAGGAATACCGAAAAACACATCCTCCCGGCGCCGCCGCCGAATAAAACGCCGCCGTCCCATCCATTCTATCGGAGGGGACGGCGTTTTTTTCGCCGCCGGAACGGAGGGGAAAAGCATGAAACAGACCGTGGCCGTCATGGCAATCATTCTGGCGCTGCTTCTGATGGTTTCCGGCTATATTGTAGCCGAACACGCGGAAACCACCGCCGAGCTGCGCCGGATGCAGGAGCAGCTCGGCGAAAAGCAGGTGGAGCTGCAAAAGGCAAAACGGGAAAAACAACTGTTTGAAAACCGGGCGGAAGAGCTGACCGCCCAGCAGGAGACGCTGGAAAGACAACTGGCCGACGCAAAAGCCTCCATTGACGAGGCCAACGCCGCCGTGGCCCAGAACGTGGACGAACGCGCTCAGGCCGAGGCGGCCTTTGCAGGGAAAAGTCAAAAGCTGGAGGCTCAGGCGGCGGACTGGGAAAACCGCTATCAGGCGCTGATGGGGCAAAACAACAGCCTGACGGCGGAACGGGACGCAGCCGTACAGCAGGCCGAAACGGCCCGGGAAGAGCTGAATTCCCTGCAGGGGGAGTACGATTCCCTTTTGGAAGAGAAAAATAGCCTGATTGCCTCGCTTGACGATGCCAAAAATCAAATTTTCGAGCTGAAAAGTGGAACTGAATCCCAAATTTTGGAAATCAGCCGTTTGCAGGAGCAGAAGAACGCGTTAGAAGCCGGGCTTTCCTCCCTGCGCGAAGAACTGGCCCGGGTCCGTCGGGTCAGCCGTCCCATGCCGGAACCGCAGTAAACAGACAGGCAGATCCTTTTACGGCCCGCATCACCCCCTACGGGGGAGCTGCGGGCTTCGGGTTTGCGGTACCGCTGCGCGGTGTCCTCAACCCTCGGTGCTTCGCACCCTTTGATGCGGCCTGCCCCGCTGCGCGTCGCAGGCTTCGGACTGCGGTAGCCCTTTCAGGGCTGTCCTCGTCCTCGGTGCTTCGCACCCTTCTTTGCGGCCCGCATCACCCCCTACGGGGGAGCTGCGGGCTTCGGGTTTGCGGTACCGCTGCGCGGTGTCCTCAACCCTCGGTGCTTCGCACCCTTTGATGCGGCCTGCTTCACCCCTGCGGGGAGTTGCGGGCTTCGGACTGCGGCAGCCCCTTCAGGGCTGTCCTCGTCCTCGGTGCTGCGCACCCTTTTTTGCGGCCCGCTCCACCCCCTGCGGGGAGTTGCGGGCTTCGGACCGCAGCAGCCCCTTCAGGGCTGGCCTCCGGTCATTCTCCGCTCTGCTGCCAGCAAGAGCAGCCCGGCCCGTATTCCGGGTGAGAATGCGTCGTGACCAGGATCACGTCATCGCCGATGCGGCGCACATCCTCCCATGGAATGACCAGCCCGCATTTTTCGCCGCGCAGGGATTGCAGAAAGGACGTTTCCGACGGCACCACCAACGCGGTGATGCGGCTGTCCTCCACGCTGAATTCCAGATCCATCACCTTGCCCAGACGACGGCCGTCCTGTACGTCGATGACTTCTTTGGTGCGAAGCTCCGACAGCGTCATCCGTCCGCCTCCTTTCCGACTGCCCTGCTTTTTTGGGGGAGTGCTAACAGAATATGCGCCGGCGGCCGGAAATGTGCGCGCCGGTCTGCGAAAAGACCCGCCCTGCCCGGAAGCGTCCGGACAGGGCGGGTTCAGATGATGCAATCACGGGAAAGAACTTCTTCTCTGTTTTAGATTATGCGTTTTTCTGCCGCTCCCGCAGCGCTTTCCAGTCCACCCGGCCATCCGGCAGGAAGGGCACGTCCTCCGCCTCCAGCAGGGCGCGGCGCAGTTCGGCCTGCCCGCCGCAGGCAATGGAGCCGTCCGCCTTGATGACACGGTGCCATGGCAGACCCTCGGGGCAGCAGCGCATGGCCCACCCCACCATTCGTGCCGCCCGGGGACGCCCCAGCATTTGGGCGATCTGGCCGTAGGACAGCGCCTGTCCTTTGGGAATCTGCGCCACAATGGCGTAAACCTGCTGGAAAAAACCGTTTTCTGTGTTCGTTTTGTTCTCCACCTTTTTACGGCAACACCGCGCCATTCGCCGGCGGCGTCGGCGATGCCGCTTCCGCCGTCCAGTGCAGCACGCAAATTTTTTGATTTCCCTCTAAACCTTCAAAATCCGCCATGGCATCTGACGAAAATTTCATTCGCCGCCGCACCAGCTCATTGTGCGGTGCTGCCTTATCATTCTTGCTTTTTTATTTTTGCAGCGTGTCCAGATAGGCCCGCAGCCGCGCCACGTCGCCGTCGGCGAAGCAGTAGCCCGTCATGCCGGTGCTTTCCGCCCCCTGCACGTTCCGGGCGCTGTCGTCGATGAACAGGCACTCTTCCGGCTTCAGGCCGAATTTATCGCACAGGCGCAGGAAAATCTGCGGGTCGGGCTTGAGCATTTTTTCCTCGGCGGACACCAGAATGCCGCTCAGATATTCCGGGTGAGGCAGCTTGTATTCGTAGGTGCGGAAACGCAGCCCGGCGTTGGAGAGAATATAGAGCCGATAGCCCCGGTCATGCATCTCCTTCACGACCTGCTCCATGCCCGCCAGCGGATACAGCGTGTCCAAATGCCAGTCCGCCAGAAGCCCCGGCACCAACGCCCGGTCGGCTTCGTCCTCCAGCCGGGCCTGCGCCAGCGGAACCAGCCCTTCCTCCGTCAGATCGCCGCTGTCCAGCTTGATCCAGTCGGGAGAATCAAAAACAGCCGCTTTCAGGCGCAGAGCCTTTTCCCGGTCGCCCCGGGCGTGGCGCAGGCAGGCGATCAGCGGCTCGTAGCGCAGAAGCACCATGCCCATATCAAAAACAATATTGCGAATCATCTCAAAAGCACTCCTTTCGCAGCAAATGATACCATATTTCCGGAGGAATGGGAAGGAATTTGACTTTCCCTGTCTGTGCATTATAATAAAGGCGCGGCTTTCCGAAAAAAGCGAGGGCCGCGGAAAGGATGGAAGCGATGAACGCGAACAACGATTGGGAAAAGGCCAAACAGGCTGTAGACGACGCGATGGGCGCGGTGTATGACGCGCTGCACCATCTGAATGACAAAGTAGACGAGCTGATGCAGACCCCCGTCGTGGACGAAAAGAAGGACGAAGTCTGCCGTAAGGCTGAGGAGACCGTCCAGAATGTCAGCGCCGCCGTGGAACAATTCGGCCAGAAGCTGAACGATACTCTGTCCAGCCCGGAATTTGCGGAGCGGACGGAAAACCTGAAGAAACAGGCGGGGCAGGCGGTCAGTCAGACGGCGGATTATCTGGCCAAGGGCGCGGCGCTGGTGGCCACGGGGCTGGACAAGGCCATGCAGGCCCTGAAGGGCGCGCTGACTCCCAAAGAGGAAGAAAAACCGGAAGACAAGCCGCAGGAGGACTCCCACGACGCGGATGAAACCGGCGATTCTTCCTCCGAGAACTGACCGGAAAAGAGGCGCACCCATGATGAAAAAGAAACAAGTCCTGCTGGTGCTGGCGCTGCTTGGATGCCTGTGGCTGACGAGCGCCTGCACGATGCACGTGGATCGGGACCCGTGGCCTTCCAACGAACAGACGGTCGTTACGGCGGAACCCGCCGCCGGGGCGACCCAGACCCTTGCCGTGACGGAAGCGCCGCAGACGACCGCCACGCCGGACCCTGCCGTTACACCCCTGCCGACCGTCGATCCGAACGCCGATCCGGGCATGAACGGCTGACGCGGCCAAGGAGAAGAAGCATTGCAAAAGACCATCACCCCGGACGAAATGAAGCGTCTGGAAGAAAACTACATGAACCGTACCGGAACGAGCGCTCTCCAGCTGATGGAGAGCGCCGCCCGGCATGTGGCCGACGCGGCGGCGGAGCTGGCGAGGGAAGCCGGAGGAACCGTGCTGTGCCTGTGCGGCCCCGGCAGCAACGGCGGCGACGGCCTGGCGGCCATGTGCCTTCTGACCGCCAGCCGCCCGGAGCTGCACGCCGTATGCTGGCTTCTGCCGGGCACGCTCAATGACGCGGCGGAGCATCAGCTGCGCCGCCTGCAGGCGGAAGCGCCTGCCGTGGAGGTCGTTCGCCTGACGGACGGGCCGCTGCCGCCCCTGCCGGAGGACGTCTGCTGCTTTGTGGACAGTCTGTTCGGCACGGGGCTGAGCCGCCCGCTGGCCGGAGCGGCGCTGGCGCTGTGTACTTTGATGAACGAGCAGGAGCGCATTCCCACGCTGGCAGTGGATATTCCCTCCGGGCTGGACGGGACCACGGGCCTGATCCTGGGCTGTGCTGTCCGGGCCGACCGGACGGTAACGTTCCACCGGCCCAAACCCGGCCTGTACCGTGGATACGGACTGGACTTTGCCGGGCGGGTAGACGTCGTTTCCATCGGTATTCCTTTGGAGGAGGGCACTTCCGCCGGTTTCGATGTGCTGGAGCCGGAGGACCTTCACCGCTTGCTGCCGACCCGCCGCCACCTGAGCCACAAGGGGACCTATGGCCGGGTGGTGCTGCTGGCCGGGAGCAAGGGCATGGCAGGAGCCGCCGCCATCAGCGCTGCCGCCGCCCTTCGGGCCGGGGCCGGGCTGGTGACGGTAGCCTGTCCTGAAAGCATCTGGCAGATCATCCAGACGCTCTGTCCCTGCGCTACCTGTCTGCCCCTGCCGGAGGACGACCCGACGTCGGCGTTTCTGCTGCTGGAAAAGGCTCTGAATCAGGCGGACTGTCTGGGCATGGGCTGCGGACTGGGGCAAGGCCCATGGGCGCAGGAAATGGTGAGCCGCGTATTGGAGTTCCTACGTCAGCGGCAGGAAAGCCGTCCTTTGCCCACCGTGGTGGATGCAGACGCGCTGAATCTGCTTTCTCATTCAAGCGAGGGGCACGATCTGTCTTTCTGCGTATTGACGCCCCATCCCGCCGAAGCGGCGCGGCTTCTGCACTGCGAGGTATCGCAGGTATTAGCCGATCAGGAAACGGCGGCGCGCCGGCTGCGGCAGCAGTACGGCGCGTCCGTTATCCTGAAAAACGCCGTCAGCCACCTGATTGCTAAAGAGGGCGAGGCCCTGAACATATTGGGAACGCCTGCCATGGCCAAGGGCGGCAGCGGAGACGCGCTGACCGGCATTCTCTGCGCCATGCTGGCTGGCCGTCAGGCCGGAGCCTACGACATGAACGATCTGGAAGCCCTACAGGCCGCCTGCGGCCTGCACGGCCTTGCCGGCCTTGCCGCCGAAGCCCGCCACGGCCAGCTTTCCGTTCTAGCCACCGACCTGGCAGGGGCAGTGCCCCTGCACCCCACACCGCGCCCATAGGGCG
>CAKUCE010000025.1 GCA_934643535.1 uncultured Clostridia bacterium
AATTCCTCTGCAAGGTTTCGCCGTGCGCAGCACCCGGTCGGGCGGGGAGTTTTCAGCTTTGCTGAAAACATTACCGACAGTTTCTGGCGAAAAAGATCGCCGCAGGCGAGCTTTTTTGACAAGCTGAAAGCGGCGAAAAAACGCCGCTTTTTTTGTCCCTTTTTGGGCCGAAATAAAACGCCCCGCGTTTCGTTCGTCATCCGAGCGAAGCGCGGGGCGCAGAAAAACGGAAATTACTTGTTCACGCTGTCCTTCAGAGCCTTGCCGGCCTTGAAAGCGGGAGCCTTGGAAGCGGCGATCTCCACAGCCTCGCCAGTGCGGGGGTTGCGGGCGGTGCGGGCGGCGCGGTTCACTACTTCGAAGCTGCCGAAACCGACGATCTGCACTTTTTCACCGGCGGTCAGGGACTCGGTCACGGTCTCGGTGAAGGCGGCCAGAACCTTCTCGGCGTCCTTCTTGGAGAGAGAGGCTTTCTCAGAGATGGCATTTACCAGTTCAGCTTTATTCATAGCAATATCCTCCTTACATAGTTGGGGTAGCAGAATGGGAGTATAGCAAAACAGAAAGCGGCTGTCAATGCCTGAAAGTCCGTCTGGACAAAGATTCAGCCAATTTTTACGCATTTTGAGAGACTTTGGGGCATGTTTTTACTTTTTTTACAGCAAAAGCCCGCTTTCCCGCCCGCGGAAGGGCTTGGCTCGCCGCTTATCTCCGGTATGTCCGCGCCCAATGCGACGGCTGTCGGGGAACGAAGCCATACGTCCGGACGGGCATACCGCTTGACCGCCGCCAGCGGGCCGGTCAGGCAGGATTTTCCGCCCCGGGCGTCGTATTCCTTTCCCGTAAGGAAAGAGAAAATACGCCCGATTTTTTGTCCGGGCGAGCATTGTTGATCCGGAGGAAGGAAAATGGAAAAGGAAAAGAAAGTCCGGGAGACGCTTTCGTTGGAAAGGGCGCTGATGGAACGGCTGAGCCAGTCGGAGATTCGGAACTGGCTGAAGAAATACGCCATGCCTTATCAGGAACTGATGTCCTGCTACCGCTGCGCCCTGATGGAGGTGGAAACCAAGTTCAATGTGCTGGATGAGGAGCTTTCCCTGCTGTACGACCGCAACCCCATCGAAAGCATCAAATCCCGCATCAAATCACCGGAAAGCATCGTGGATAAGGCCGTGCGAAAGGGAATCCCCATGACGGTGGAAAGCATCGAGGAAAACCTGCGGGATATTGCGGGCCTGCGGGTGATCTGCGCGTTTCCCAGCGACATCTATATGCTGGCCGAGGCCCTGCTCCGGCAGGACGACGTGACCCTCATCGAACGCAAGGACTATATCCAGAACCCCAAGGATAACGGCTATCGCAGTCTGCATCTGATCGTCGAAATCCCCATCTTTCTGCATAACAAGACCCGCCGGATGAAGGTGGAGGTGCAGCTCCGCACCATTGCCATGGACTGGTGGGCCAGTCTGGAACACAAGATCCGTTACAAGAAGAATCTGACGAACGACGAAGCCATATTTGCAGAACTGCGGGAGTGCGCGGAAACCAGCGCCCGGCTGGATCAGCGGATGCAGAGCATCCATGAACGGGCAGGAAGCTGAAGCCGGTCTGCCGTACAAATGTTTTTGATTTTTGGGATTCCTGATTGACACCTTTGCCCGACTATGTTATGATGATCCCGGAATTATTAACGTTAACAATTTGACCGGTTTCGGAGCGGAGGAGGAAAAGCCTTGACGGGACACGTCTTTGATCTGGAAGAATTCGCCGTGTACGACGGCCCGGGCATTCGCTATGCGGTGTTCCTGAAGGGCTGCCCTTTGCGCTGCCGCTGGTGCCATAATCCGGAGGGCCTTTCTGCTGCGCCTCAGATCATGGTTTCCCAGCTCTGCGTCCATTGCGGAGCCTGCCGGCAGGTCTGCCCCTCGCCGGAACGCTGCACAGGCTGCGGCGCGTGCATCAGCGTCTGTCCCGCCGGCGCGCGCCGGCTGTGCGGCCGGGAAATGACGGCGGAGGCAGTGGCGGAGAAGATTCGGCCCAGCCTGCCGGTTCTGCAGCTCAATGGGGGAGGCGTTACCTTTACCGGCGGCGAAGCGCTGATGCAGCCGGATTTCGTGCTGGCGGTACGCGCCCTTCTGCCGGAAGCCCATGCCGCCGTCGAAACCAGCGGTTATGCCGCGCCGGAGGTATTCCAGCGGGTGGCAAAGGCCATGGATCTGGTCATCATGGATGTAAAGCTGGCGGATCCCCGGCTGCACCGCCAGTGGACGGGCGTGGACAACGGGCTTATCCTGCAGAATCTGGACTGGCTGCGGGAAAGCGGCATTCCCTTCTGGATCCGGATCCCGCTGATCCCCACCGTGAACGACACCGAGGAAAACATGCGCCGGACGGCGGCGCTGCTCAAGGGCACCCCGCGGCTGGAACGGGTGGAACTGCTTCCCTATCACAAAACCGCCGGCGCCAAGTACGGAGCCGTAGGGATGAACTACGATCCCGGCTTTCCCACCGGTCAGGAACCCCAAATCCATCTGGAACCTTTTCAGGAGGCGAAGATACCATGCGTCGTGAACTGACCCCTCAGCGCTGGGACGAAATTTCCCGGCAGATTCAAAACCCCGAGCTTCCTCTGGACGAACGGGCCGCTCTGCGGCTCAGACTCTTCCTGGAGGAAGAGGACGCCGCGCCGGTGGATTCTCCCATTCCGCTGGCCCGCTCCATCATCCGTTTCCCGGATATTTACGCCCCCGGCGAGGCCGAACGGCTGCGTCAGGGCTATCATATCCATGAGCAGGGACGGGTCTGCAACCTCAGCTCCGACTGGGAGGGCGTGCTTCGGGACGGCCTGCTGGCCCGGCGGGGCGCATCCCATGGGCAGGACGTCTGCGTGGACGCGGTGCTGGCCTTTGCCGACCGGCTGAAGGATCCCGCTTTGTCCCGGACCGTCCGGGAGGGCGCGGGGACTTACCGGGAGGCGCTGTGCCTGCTGCGGCTGCTGCACTTCGTCCTTTGGGCCAGCAACACCTATCACAATACCCTGGGCCGGTTCGACCAGTATATGTATCCCTACTATCAGGCGGACAAAAAGGCCGGAACGCTGACCGACGAGGAGGCCCTGTTCCTGACCAAAGAATTTTTCCTGTCCTGCAACCGGGATAACGATCTTTACACCGGCATGCAGCTGGGGGACAACGGCCAGAGCATGATGCTGGGCGGCTGCGGTCGGGACGGGCAGTGCGCGGTAAACGAACTGACCTTTCTCTGCCTGCAGGCGGCGCTGGATAACCGGCAGATCGACCCCAAGATCAATCTGCGGGTAGATAAGAACACGCCCCTTTCCCTGTACGAAAAGGGAACCGAGCTGACCCGTCAGGGCCTGGGATTTCCCCAGTACGCCAACGACGATGTGGTCATTCCCGCGCTGATCGCCATGGGCTATGAACCGGAGGATGCAAGGGACTATACCGTTGCTGCCTGCTGGGAGTTCATCATTCCCGGCAAGGGAATGGATATTCCCAATATCGGCGCGGTTTCGCTGGCGGACGTGGTCAGCCGGATGGTACGGGAAAAGCTGGTTTCCTGCGGTACGTATGAGGAATTCTTCGAGCTGGTGAAGCAGGAGCTTTTCCATCGGGCCGACGAGCTGGAAGCCTCCCTGAAGCCCCTCTGGGTGGAACCTGCGCCCTATCAGTCGCTTTTGATGAGCGACTGGCGGCGGGATATTTCGCTGGGCGCAAAATACAACAATTACGGCATCCATGGCACCGGCTTTGCGACCGCGGTGGATCAGCTGGCGGTGGTGAAGGAGCTGATCTTTGAAAAAAAGACGGTGGCAAAGGACGCGCTGCTGGCCGCCTTGTCGGACGATTTCGCGTCGGAGCCCGCTTTGCGGCGGACGCTGCTGGACGCGCCCAAGCTGGGCCGGGATGAAAGCTGTATCCCGCTGGCGGACGCGCTGCTGGGCGCCTTTGCCGACTCCTGGCAGGGCCGCCGGAACGAGCGGGGCGGGATTTTCCGTGCCGGGACGGGCAGCGCCATGTATTACATCTGGCACGGCCGGGAGCTTCCCGCCACCTGCGACGGCCGCAAGGCGGGCGAACCGCTGTCGGCCAACTTCACGCCGTCTCTGACCTGCGGCAGCTCGCTGCCCCTGAGCGCCGTCCGCGCCATGGCCCGTCCGGGGCTGGATCGCGTCATGAACGGCGGCCCCCTGACGCTGGAGCTGCACGATTCCCTTTTCCGCACGCCGGAGGGAACCCGGAAAACCGCCCAGCTTGTGCGCACCTTTATTCAGCTGGGAGGCCATCAGCTGCAGTTGAACGCCGTCTCGCCCGATACCCTTCGGGACGCCATGCTTCATCCGGAAGCTCATCGGAACCTGATCGTTCGGGTTTGGGGATGGAGCGGCCGGTTCGTGGAACTGGATCGGGAATATCAGGATCAGATCTTGCACCGGGTCTGCTACCGTCAGGAATAACCGCTCTTTTTGGAAACGTCAGATGCCCCGCTCGTGCTTTTCCGGCACGGACGGGCCATTTTCCGTTTGACGCCCGAAAACGTCCTGTTGACGGGGAAAAGCCTGCATTTTTCTTCCTTTCCTGAGCCATACTACCAGCGCGAATGAACCAAACAGCCAAAGGGGAAGCAGAACACATGCAGACGATTTTTTCCCGGAATCTGGAGAAAAACCTGAAGGCGCTTCAGGAGCGGCTCCATCTGGACGTAAACGACGACGTGGTTCTGAGACGCTTCGACGCGCTGGGGCAGGACTGCGCTCTTTTGTATGTGGAGGGCCTTTCCGACGGGGAGCAGATGGCCCAGCATATTCTTCGGCCCATGATGAACAGCCCGCTCGCTCTGGCGGGACGAAGCGCCGCAGAGCAGGTCATGCAGAGCGTGCTGACTGTGCCGGAGGTCGAAAGCGGTCCGGAGGTCTCGCAGGCGCTGGACGATCTGCTTCGGGGCCTGTGCCTTGTGCTGATCGACAGCTGCGATCAGGCTCTGCGGATCGACCTGCGTTCCTACGCCCGACGCTCTCTTTCCGGGCCGCAGAACGAAACGGTGGTGGTGGGGCCAAACGACGCTTTCAACGAGACCCTGCGCGATAATCTGACCATTCTGCACCGGCGGGTTCCGTCGCCGGATTTTGTCTGCCGCCTTCTGAAAGTCGGCACGGAAACGCCGTGCCAGGTCGCGCTGTGCTATCTGGACGGCGTGTGCCCCGTGGAAACGGTGGAGGAGCTTCAGCGGCGGCTGGACGGCGTGGGGCTGGACTATGTGCTGTCCTCCGGTACGCTGGAGCAGCTCATCGAGGATAACCCCTACGCGCCGCTGCCTCAGATGGTGGGCACGGAACGCCCCGACCGGGCGGTCAGCTTCCTGATGGAAGGGCAGGCGGTGCTGCTGCTGGACGGAAGTCCCCGCGCGCTGGCCCTGCCCGTCAGCCTGTGGCATCTGTTCCATGCGCCGGACGACAGCTATATGCGCTGGCAGTACGGCACGTTCATGCGGCTCCTGCGCCTTTTCGGGGCGCTGGTGACGCTGCTGCTGCCCGCCGTTTTCGTCAGCCTGGTGGTGTACCATCCCATCACCATCCCCATGACGCTGCTGACCAGCATCATGCAGAGCCGCACCAACGTGCCCATCAATCTGTTCGAGGAGACCATCCTGATGGTGGTGGTGTTCGCCCTCATCAACGAATCGGCCATTCGCATTCCCGGCATGATGGGTTCCTCACTGGGACTGGTCAGTACGCTGATTCTGGGCACGGCGGCGGTGGACGCGGGGCTGGTCAGCCCATTGCTGATCATCGTGGTGGCGCTCTCCGGGCTGGGAAGCTACGCCATGCCCAACTATCCGCTGTCCTTCGCCTTTCGGATGGGGCAGGTGGTGCTGCTGCTGGCGGCGGGCATTACGGGGATTTCCGGCCTGTGCTATGCCGTAGTGATGCTGTTGTGCTGGGTGGCGGCCATGGAGAGCCTGGGCCAGCCCTTTCTGGCCCCGGGAAGCCCCCGCCGTACCCATAACCCCGATTTGCTGCTTCGCGCCCCCACCTTCCGACAGCGCCTGCGCACCTATTTGAGCAACCCGGAGGAAATGAAGCGGGCCTATGGCCGGATGCGCCGCTTTGACGGGAGGAATAAAGAATGATCGCATGGATCCGCCGGGCACGTCAGACCCGGACGCAGGTAGACGGCCCCAGCGCCATGCAGCGGGAGCGGGACGCGGGGCTTCGGGTAGCCTTTCGGGTGCTGGGAGCCATGCAGCTGACGACACAGCTGCTTTTATGGGCGATCCAGTTCGGCTATGACCATCTGCGGCAGACCACCTGGCAGGCGGCTGTTTTTCTGGCCGTCCCCACACTGCTGTTATGGGTCCTTTGGCGGCGGGCCTGCCGGGGCGGGCTGGAAGGCAGCCGGCGTTACTGGGCGCTGCTGTTGATCCCTAACCTGTGCATGGACGCATACCTGTGTATGCTGGCCTCCAATTCGCTGATTTCCGATCTGATTCCGGCGAAAACGCCGCTGGCATGGCCGCTGGTGGTGACGTTTTTCCCGGTGGTATCCAGCTGGCTGAGCCGGGACAAGGGCGCGGCCTACGGGGCGTATACGATGCGCTGGCTGCTGGCGGCGCTGGTGCTTTGCTCCACGGTCTTCTCCGGCGGCGATGTGAGTCTGGAACGGCTGCATCCCCTGCTGGGGGACGGGATCGGCAAAACGCTGCTGGCCGCTGTGCCGGGCATGGGAGCCGTATGGGGCGTGGCGCTGCTGGAGCTGTTCCCTCTCAGGCGCGGAAGCCCGGAGCCCGGAAGCAGAGGAAAACGGAAGGACTGGCTGTTCATTGCCGTGCCGCTCCTGTGCTGCGTCCTCTGGGCGCTGTGGCTGAGCATGCTGGAACCGTGGCAGCCCGAGGAAAGCTGGGACGCAGGCCGCAAACTGGCGGGGCTGAACCAATATGGATCCAATATCATGATCTACGGGCTGGGCATTCTGTTCTGGATGCTGATCTTGCCCGTTTCCCTGCTGGGAGTGGGAACGGCGGGCAAGCTGCTGCTGGCGCAGGCGTTTCCGAAGGTGCCAAAGGGCCTGTGGCCGCCGCTCCTGCTGCTGCCCGGACTGATCCTGCTGGCCGTTTCGCCCTCCGCCATACTGGACGGGATCCCGTGGATCCTGCCGGCCCGGTACGGGCTGTCGCTGGCCGCGGCCTGCGCCCTTTGTCTGTGCCGCCCCCGAAAGGAGAAAGCATGAAAAAGTTCTGGCTGATTTTCTGGACGCTGGGCCTTTGCCTGGGCTGCCTTACGGGCTGCGACGCCATCTCTGTGATGGAGCGGCAGACCTACGCCCTGTGCTTTGCCGTGGACGCGGCGGAGGACGGCGGCCTTGTGCTGAGCGTGCAGACCCCGGTCAACGGCAGCGGCGACGATACCTCCGCCACGCCGGAATACTCGGTTTTCACCGCCACGGGAGCCAGCTTTGAGGACGCGATGGCCGTACTGACCGCCACCACGCCCTGCACGGTGAATTTCTGCCAGCTCAAGCTGTGCGTCATCGGGTATGAGCTGGCTTCCCGGGAGCGGCTGCAGCCGCTTCTGCACAAGATCACCACCATCTCCACCATGCGGCCCAACGCCATGGTCGCCGTGGCGCTGGGCCGGGGCGAGGAGGTGTTGCACGCCATTAAGCCGGATTTCGGGATGCGGCTGAGCACCTATCTGGATATTTTTATGGACCGGCTGGAAAAAGCCAAGCTGCTGCCCCGGCATACGGTGACCTGCCTTCTGCGGGATCTGGATACAGAAATGATGGATCCCATCATTGCGGTGTGCGCCGTCAATCCGGCCATGCAGGAAGAAGCCCAGCCGCAGGAAGGCGACGAAGAACAGCAGACGCAGGAAAGTCAGACGGTTTTTGCCCGGGGCAATATCGAGGATGAGGCCTTCTCTGTGCCCGGGGCGCTGGCCGGGCGGATGCCCCGCACGGGCAGCAATCCGGTGGAATATACCGGCAGCGCCGCCATTGGGGCCGACCGGGTCAGCGGCCTTCTGGACGCGGAGACCACCCAGACTGTGCTGCGGCTGGCCAAAGCCGCCCGGCTGGAGGTGGGCTGGGACGGGGAGCGCACCCAGCTGCGCGTCTGCCTTGGCAGGCGCACCCGCATGGACGGGGCCCTCAGCGACGAACGCATACAAAAAGCAGTGGAGACCCTGCAGGGGTTCCACTGCGACGCGCTGGGCTTTGGCGGGGCCAGCGCCCGGTGCTTTGCTTATAATGAAGAGTGGGAAAAATGGGACATTCGCCAGCGTTATCCCACGGCGGAGATCCTGATCATGCGTTCAGAGTGACGGAATGGGGCAGCGTTACGTTGTCCGGCTTGGGCATGTGGTATTCTGCGCCTTCGTTGTAATACACCTTGGCCGGTGGCGTTTCCAGCTCCTCCGGGTGCTTCAGCGCATGCTTCATGGCGGCGAACAGGCGGGCGTACACCGCGCCGCCGCAGATGCGCTCGTCCACGGTCATGCCCATGGGCAGGGTGCATTTGCGGAACACCTTGCCGGTGGCGTCCACCGCGTGGGAGCGCTCCGGGCAGCCCAGAGACAGGAACATGGTGGTATCGCCGAAATTGTAGATGTGGTGGTACACCCGCGTCATGCCGATGGAGGCCATGTTGGTCACAAACAGGCTGGTGTGGAAGGGCAGCGCGTCCATCAGCGCCTTGGGGAACAGATCGTGACGATCCAGAAAAGAGGCGATATGCACCACCAGATTGGGCAGAAGGGGCACCTTCAGCAGGGCGGAGGCCAATTTGATGGCGAAGCTGTCGTCGTCCGTCCGGCGGCCCTCCGCAATGATCTGCTTCACCCGGGCGCTGACCTCAAAGATGGTGTCGCTGGGGTCGAACTTCACCTTGACGGCGTTTTCCTCGGGCTGTCCGTTCTCCGTAGGCCGCAGCACCACGAAGCTCACCGCCAGCTCGGTGCGGTTGTAGAATTTCCGGTTCATGATGAACCGATTGGCCTCCGGCACCTGAGAGATGGCCCGGACGTAGGCGGCGATGATCAGCTCCATAAAGGTGATCTTCACGCCCTCCCGGCTCTTGTGGCTCATGTAGCGCAGCAGCGGCTCGTATTCCGCGTCGTAGGCCAAAAAGACCTGCGCGTCGCACCGCCAGGGCATCAGGTAGGGGGTAATCTGAACGATGGGGTCGAGATGCTTGACCCGCTTTCCTTCGGGGCGGCGTCCAAACATGGGCATTCTTCCTTTCTGTCGCCTGGTTTTGCCTTGTCCGCGCCGTTTCCCTCGGAAGAAAAGATCATAGCGGTATAAAAGAAGCCCTTCAGGATACGGCCGCCGGATGAAAAGCAAGGCTATTGTATCCTGAATGGGCTTATCCGTCAAGGCAAAACGGGAATATCGGGCTTTGGAGGGCCGAAAAGTCAAAGGAAGGCGGGGCTATTTCTCCTCCTCGTACATGGCCTGCATCTGGGAAAGAAGCCCGTCGACGATGCGCATTTTTTCGTCGTTGGCCCCGTTGTCCGGCTGGTATTCGATCCCCTGGCCGATGCGGACGGTGCGGGTCTTTTTGGAGGCGTACACGGGAATGAAAACCGCCTTTTTCTTTGTTTTGGCATAATACAGCGGCGCGATCATGGCAAAGCCGGTGAAAAGCCTACCCACGCCTTCTAGCGCGTAGCCCCGTTCGCCCACCGCGTGGCCGGTGTCGTTTTCCGGGAAGAGAAGAATGTTGTCCCCGGCCTGCATGGCGTCGATGGTTTCCCGAAAGGTGCCGATCAGCCTGCGCGGGTCGTTCCGGTAGACGGGAATGGCTTCCAGACTGTCGAACACCCACAGAAGCAGCGGCGTGATCATGCGCAGGATAGGCCGCTTCCAGCTTTCGGGCAGCCATTTCTGCCGCATCATGGTGCCCTGATACATATGCTCGATAATCACGTCCCGGTTCATCATTTCCGCAATGGTCCACGGGCGGAAGGTGACGGGAATGTACAGGTTGGCCACCACCGGGCCGTAGAGCTCGCCGTGGTTGCACACCAGCACCATGGAGCCGTCCTCCAGCCCCCGCAGGTGTTCCTTTCCGACCACCTTGTGATAGTACAGGGGCCGGAGCAGAGCAATGATGAGCTTCACACCGAAGCGGTTCTTGTGGCGCTTCACCACCACCTTTTCCAGCTGCTCCCGCAGGGCGGGGTTGCTGCCGCCCTCTTCCTTCAGGGTCAGCCAGCGGGCCAGTTTGGCGAAGTGACGGTTGTTCATGGGGAAGCGCAGCACGCTGACGATGGCCCCCGCCAGCAAGAGCAGCGGCGGCACGATCATCCACCGGTGCAGGGCCATGGAAAGGCTTTCCAGCGTCAGGGTCTGGGGCAGAAAGCGGGGCAGGCACAGAAAGGCCACCAGCGCCAGCGCGGCCATCTGGCCCAGCAGCAGGGCCGTTTCCGTGCTGACGGCGCGCATTCGGGCGTAGCCGTCCAGCCGGCCCTCCAGCCCGAACTGGGCCACATCCGCCATGCGGCTTTCCAGATGGGTCAGCGCCGTCATACTCACGCCGAGACCGCCGCCGCACAGGCATAGCGCCAGATAACTCAGCGGCAGGCTGGTGGAGGGCAGCTTCAACTGCCGGTCGAACAGGATCAGCCCATAGGCCCAGAGAAACAGCCCCGCCAGCAGTACCTGCACCGAACCTTCCCGGCGCAGGAACCGCAGCGCCGCGTCCGCCGCCGCATGGGTGGCCAGCGTGCAGGCAGCCGCCAGAAGGGTGCAGAGGATCAGCTCGTCCACCGTCAGGCCGATGAAAAGGTACGCCAGCACCAACGTCAGCTGCAGAGCCATCAGGATGAAAAGCTGCAGCTTCCGATAGGCGTTGAAGGCGTTCAGCTGATTCAGCCCGGCGTTCAGCTCGTTCAGCGCTTCGGGGGAGGGCGTTTCTTCCAGCTCGTCCAGTGCGATCGTCTCCCGGCTGCGCCAGTGGCTGAAGCCCTCCACAAGCGCGCCCAGACCGTAGCCGCACAGGAGAAGCACCGCGTCGCTGACGTTCAGGCAGCACAGCAGCGGCCACGCCGTCAGCCCCAGCGCAAGCAGGTGGCACAGCAGGCACAGCCCCCAGAACGCCCGGCGGCTGACCGTTTCCCGGAGCCTGCGGCCCCACAGGCGGCGGCACAGCTGTTCCCGCAGGGCGGCGGTGGCTACGGCGGCAAACAGCGCCCACAGCGCCGCCGAGGACAGCGCCATGGGGTAAATAGCGATCATCCCCAGCGTGCCCAGCAGCATCAGTACGGTCAGCACAAGGCACACCCCGCGCATCCGCCGCGTCAGGAAAGCCCGGTCCCGGCCCCGCAGCAGCCGCCACAGCATCGCCGATACCTGACTGTTGAGAAACAGCGCGCATCCCAGCACCGGCAGGGACGTTAACGCACTGGAAAGAATGGAAGCAAACAGAAACTGATAGATCATCCGCAGCGACATCATCACCAGCATATTCTGGCGGGCCGCCGCCACCGGGGGACGGCTGGTTTCGGGCAAGGCCTGCAGGGGAAGTCCTCCTCTCCTCATGAACCGAAAGAAAAAGGGAATGCTGACGCCTATTGTAGCATAGCTTTTCCCGGAAAGGCAAGAAGCCCCGGAACGCGGCCGTGGGGGAAAGGCATATTCGTTCCCTTCGCCGCATACCTTGATACAAAGTTTTAGGAGGAGTGCAGGATGGAGCGGAAACAGGACGGCGGGGCGCAGACCCCGGAAATTCTCAGAGAAGAGCTGCCCATGCAGCGTTTCGAGGGGCAAAAGACCAGTCAGGCGGTGGTGGAAGGAGAAGTGGCGCTTCCCGGCGGCCTGCGGGAGGAGACCCGCGTATTATGCTCCGAGGCCATGGCGGTGCTGGAACAGACGGACGTTCAGCCCGGCCGGGTGGACGCGGAGGGCAAAGTCACCTTTCATGTGCTGTATACCCAGGGCGACCCGACGCTGGTCAGCGCGCTGGAAGCCTCGGCGGAGTTTACCCACAGCGTGGATTTCCCCGGCGCGGAGGACGGCATGACTGCGGTGCTGGGCCTGAGCGTGGAGCATGTGGAAGCCAGCGCGCAGGGCGGGCGGCTGCACCTGATGGCGATTTTGAAGGCCCAGACCCGGCTTTTCTCGGATGAACCCCTTTCCGTGGTGACGGGCGTTCACGGGGCCGAAGGACTGATGCTGAAAACGGAGACGCTTTCCTGCCTGAGCGCGGCGGCTTCCGGCACGCGGGAGGTGCTGGTACGGGAGGAATGCGAGCTGGCGGACGTTCTGCAGATCGCGGACACCCTGTACGCCACGGCTTTTGCCACCGTGCAGGACGTGATGGGCGGCGAGGAAAAGGCCACGGTGTCCGGCAATATCCTGCTGGAAGTGGTCCACCGCAGCCATATGCCCTCCCGGCCCGTGGCAGTCACCCGGCATACCCTGCCCTTTGAAGAGACGGTGCCCCTTCTGGGCGAAAACGGCGACAGCCTCTGCTGCGAGGCCGTGGTCAAGGATGTGGCCGTGCTTTCGCAGGAAGGGTCCGGCGAAGGGGAACGCACCCTGCGGGCGGAGGTGCTGCTGGGCCTGACCGTGCGGGCCACGGTCAGCCGGGACGTGTGCCTGATGCTGGACGCCTACACCACGCAGGGCGATCTGCTGGAGCCAGTGACACGGCCGGTGCGGCGCGCGCTGAAGCATCATCAGCTGCACACGGCGGAAAGCGGCAAAATGACGCTGATTCTGGACGGGCAGCCGCCGGCCCGCACGCCGCTCCGGGCCAGTCTGCGGCCCATCGTGACGGACGTGAGCCGCTCCGGCGGCAAGCTGAACGTGGAGGGCATGATGGAAGTCACCCTTCTGTACATGACGGACGACAGCGACGTGCCCCAGACGTATCAGACGGAAGAACCCTTCCGCATGAGCTTTACCTGCGAGCTGTGCTGTCAGGACAGCCTGCAGCTTACTCCCTCCAATATCGAACTGACCGGCATCACCAGCGACCGGGTGGAGGTCAAGTACATCCTGCACCTGAGCTGCTACGACGTGCTGCTGGGCGATGAGCCGCTGGTGACGGACGTGACGGAACAGCCCGCCCAGCCTGCCGAGCCGGGCATCCTGCTCTGCTTCAGTCAGGCCGGGGAGGATGTGTGGGACATCGCCAAGCGCTATCGCGTCAGCTGCGACAGCCTGAAACGCATGAATCCCGATCTTCAGGACGGGGTGGCGGGCCAGCAGGTCATCCTTTGGCATCGACAGGGGTAAAAACCAGCGCCATGCGGGAAATCGCATGGCGCTGATTTCGCTTTATTTACTCTTTTCTCAGACGCTGGATCAGCTCCATCACCAGACGGCGGTCGCTTTCGGATAAATGGCTCAGGTCAACGGAGGGCTGTTCCTGTATTCCCAGAAGAAAATCGACGGACACATGAAAGATCCTTGCAATGTGGATCAAAACGTCATAGGAGGGCAGCCGGACGCCGGTTTCGTAGGCGCTGACGACGGAACTGGTCAGCCCCAGCTTTTCGGCCAGCAGCTTCTGCGTCAAATGGGCGGATTGCCGCAGCAGACGCAGCCTTTCTCCAAATTCCACCATTTCAAACGCCTCCTTCCCGATCAGCATACACAAAGAAGGATTTCTGTTGGTTGAGAAGAATATTTAATTAGTTGAATTTGGAAGAAGGATGCTCCAATGCGGGGACGAATCGTGGGAATATACGATCATGACCCGGAAGTGTGGATAGCCAATATAGATGAAAAATTGTACGCCTTATGCGGATGGAATGGGGTCGAGTGGACGGATTGCTGGGAAGTGCAGGATGTGGGAGGCTTTTTTGCCGCTTTTCCAGAAAGAGACTGCCGGATTATTTTGCTTTCTTCCTATGAAAAATTTTGTAGGGGAGACGTTTCCTGGTTTGAAATGATTCTTTCCCCGCAATAAGAACATTCTTTCGCTTTTTTTCGTTTTCTGTTACAATACCCCCAGAAGCTCTTTCAGTTTGTCGGGGGGATTTTCATGACGACTTTGACCAGACGGCAGGCACGGCGATTTCTGCTGCTGCACCATGGACTGATCGGCGCGTATCGTTTCCGGGGAAAGCGGGGCGCGTATGAATTTGTGCGGCAGGCGGGCTGCATCCAGTTCGATCCGGTGGACGTGTGCGGAAAAAACGCCGAGCTGACGCTGCAGTCCCGGGTGCAGGGCTTTACGAAGAAGACCCTCTGGCAGCTTTTGTATCAGGACCGGCTGCTGGTGGATTATCCCGATAAGAATCTGTCCATCCTTCCGACGGAGGACTGGCCCTATTTCGAGCGTTACCGCCGCAGCGCCCGGGAGGGAGGCAGGCAGTTCGAGGGCCTCGCGGAGCTGGAAGAACTGACCCGGCAGTATCTGCGGGAAAACGGCCCGGTCAATTCCGATACGCTGCCGGTGGAAGGGCGGCTGTACTGGCATTCCATGATCCACTGGAGCGGTCAGTGGCACGGTCAGACCGGCGCGGCCCGGGCGGCGCTGGAGCAGATGTATTCCACGGGCGAGCTGGTGATCCATCACAAGGAGGGGGCGCGCAAATATTACGATCTGGCGGAAAAATACCTGCCGCCGGAGCTTTTGAACGCCCCCGATCCCCTGCCGGAAGAGATCGACCATCTGGCATGGCGGGTGGAACGGCGCATCGGCGCTGTCGGCCTCCTGTGGAATCGCCCCTCGGACGCCTGGCTGAACCTCTGGGGGTTGAACGCGGCCCGGCGGGAGGAGTGCTTCCGCCGCCTGCTGGCGGAGGGGCGTATTCAGGAACTGTCGGTGGAGGGCGTTCGCTGCCCGCTGTACTGCCGGGCCGGGGAAGAAGCGCTGCTGGAACGGGCCGTATCCGCCGAAGCTCTTCGGCCCCGCTGCGAGCTGCTGGCCCCGCTGGACTGCCTGCTCTGGGATCGGAAACTGATACGGGAACTGTTCGGCTTTGATTACACGTGGGAAATCTACACCCCCAGGGAAAAACGGAAGTACGGCTATTACGTGCTGCCCCTTCTTTATGGGGAGAACTTTATTGGCCGGGTGGAGGCCGTGCCGGACCGGGCGGCGGATGTCCTGCAGGTTCGGCACATCTGGTACGAGGACGGCCGGAAGCCCGGCCGGGCGCTTTCCGCCGCGGTGGAAAAGCGGCTGATGAAATTCGCCGCCTTCAACGGCTGTTCCCGGCTGGAAATGCCACGCTGAACGGGCGCGTTTGCCAAATCCGCCTGTTGTGTTATAATGTTTCTGAAAACCGTCCGGCGGCGATCCGGCGGAACAACGGGGGGAACCGACCGATGAAGAAATGGGAAGAAAAACTGCGCGGCTGGCTCATGGAGCATGTGCTGTGGCTGGCATGGGCGGCGGTGCTGGCGCTGGGGGCGTTTCTGCGCTGGTCCTATCTGCCCAATCTGGCGGCGGATCTGGAATTTATGAATTCCGCATGGTATAACGCCATTCGGGAAGGCGGCATGAAGGCCGCGCTGGCCCCGGAGCTTCTGTATACTTACAGCCCGCTGCACCTGTATCTGTGGCGGCTGGAAAGTCTGCTTCTGCCCGACCTTTCCACCTATACCGCGCTGAAGGGGTGCAGCCTTTTGTTCGAAGCGCTGAACCTGATCGTGGTTTATGCCCTGCTCAAAACCGTCCTGCCCAAGGAAAAACAGAGCTGGGGATGCTTTCTGGGCTGCGCGCTGGTCTGGCTGAGCCCGATCATGCTGTGGAACGTGGCGGGCTGGGGCCAGACGGATATTTTCTATACGCTGTTCGCGCTGCTGGCCGTCCTGCTGCTTTTGAAGGACAGACCCCGGTGGGGGCTGGTCTGTCTGGGCGTTTCGCTGGCGTGGAAATTGCAGGCCGTGTTCCTGCTGCCCCTGTTCCTGATCGCGTATTTCGCGGGGCGGAAACGTTTTTCCCTTTTCTGGTTTCTGGCGGTGCCCGGCGTGCTGCTTCTGAGCAGCCTGCCCATGGCGCTGATCGGCGAAAGCCCGCTGTTCGCCGTGAACATCTATCTGGGCCAGACGGGGATGTACAGTGAGATCACCTACAATTGCCCCAATCTGTACGCCATTCTGGGCGACGCGCTGCAGCAGAAGCAGGCGACGCTGGGGCTGTTCTCCCGGACGGGACTCTGCCTGTGTGTGGCGGCGCTGGGAGTGGCGGCGGTTTGGATCATCCGCAGCCGCCGGGAGGTATCCGGCCAGTACGTCCTGCTGCTGGGCGCATGGTGCGTGCTGTGCTGCGCGTTCTTCCTGCCCCGGATGCACGAGCGATATGCCATCGTGGGCGAACTGCTGCTGTTCTGCTGGGCCGTGTGCCGGAACCGGCCGGAAGGCTGGGTCTGCGTGGTACTGAACGCGCTGGCCACCCTGAGCGCCTATTCGGAGTACATGTTCCGCAAGCCTTCCTTTCCCCTGCAGGTGGGCGGGCTGATCAATCTGGCGGTGCTTCTGTTCCTCAGTTTCGTGCTGCTTCAGCACCCGAAGGCCGCTGAAAAGGAGCCTGCGCTATGACCGCCGCAAACCGTGAAACTCAAGGCCGCACGGCATTTCTGGATTTCCTGCGGATTCTGGCGGCGTTTTTCGTCATCGTCAACCATACCAACAGCCGTGTCTTTCTGGAACGTACTCCTGCGGAGCTTCAGTGGCATCTGAGCATCCTCTGGTACTATCTGAGCAAGACCGCCGTGCCCGTCTTCCTGATGATCTCCGGCGCGTGCCTGCTGGGCAAGCGGGACAGTTATGCCAAAACGGGCCGCCGCATTCTGCGGACGGTGCTGGCGCTGGTGCTGGCGTCCTATCTGTATTTCCTGTGGGACGCATGGGTGAATTACGGCCTGTGGCCCCGGGCAGTGGACTTCGGCGCGCTGTTTGGCAAGATCTGGCAGGGCGGGGTGACGGATGGCTTCTGGTATCTGCCGCTCTATCTGGGCCTGCTGCTGACGCTGCCCCTCTGGCAGAAAATGGCTTCGGCCATGGAAAAGCAGGACTGTGAGTACCTGATGGCCCTGACCTTTACCGCAGGCGCGGCATGGCCGCTTTTGAGCCATTATGTGCCTGCGCTGGAACTGCCGAAATATCTGGATCAACTGATCCCCTGTTCCTATCTGGGCCTGTTCTTTGCAGGCCATTATCTGGTGAAATACCGGGAACCCCGTCGGAATTCCGTTCCCCTTGCAGCGGGAGCGCTGGTTTTGTCGCTGGCCGTCTGCTGGGCACTGACCCGGCTGGAATTCGACCGGGTGGAGCCGGGGCAGATGTACTGGTTTATGGACGAGCGTGCGGCACCCGCCCTGCCGGTGATCGCCGCGTCGCTTTCGCTGTTCCGACTGGCCCACTGCGCTTTCGGCTCCCGCCGGAGCGGCCGGCTGCTGGCGGAGCTGGGCGGCTGCGCCTTCGGCATTTATCTGTTACAGGATCTGCTGATCGCCGAAAGTAAAAACCGGCTCTTCCTGCCCCTGTGCGAAAAAATGCCTGCATTCGGGGCGGCGCTTTGCTGGGAGGCCGTCGTGTTCGCCGCCGCGTTGGCGGGCACCTGGCTCCTGCGGCGCATCCCGGGCGTGAAACGCATCTTGTAATAGCGGTGAATCGTGGTATACTGAAAGCTGCATTTTCGCGGCGGCGGGAAAAGACGCTTTTTCGTTGGACCTGCGCCGAAAATGACAGGAATAAACCGGCGCAAAATGGGAAAACTTTTTTCGAAAAATTTTGGGCCTTTTCCTTCAGAAAGCAATAAGGAGTCTGAAAGATGCTGCGCAATAATGTGGTTACGGTGGATCTGGGAAAGATCCGCCAGAATTACCTTTTGCAGAAGAGCCTTCTGCCCCGGGAGACGGAGATCATGCCGGTCGTCAAAGCCGACGCCTACGGCCACGGCATGACGCAGGTGGCTACGGCCC